>DTXZ01000017.1 GCA_012962155.1 Aquificales bacterium | reverse complement strand
TTTTATCCTTTAAACCCGCAAAAGTTATATTTTTTACAGGTAGAGAGAAACGTTTGGCCAATTCTCTAACTACATCTATGGTATTTAAATCCACCTTATGGAGTTTATAGTAGGCGTATTCCCCACTGTCTCCTAAGGGAATATCTATAATCTCCCTTACGAAAAAGTCTTCCGGTTTCTCCTTTATTTTGAACATCAAAAGGGAAAATTAAAAGAGAAAGTCGTCCAAATCGTCGCCGTCGTTTCCCTCTTCGCTCTCCTCGGGGGAAAAGAGGGTGTAACCTTTTACCTGTAAGGCAACCTCCTTAAGTTCTTTCAAGTAAGTTTCTATATCCCTCAATAAATTCATTTTTTGTTTGAGGTATATAACCTCCTCCCTGTCCAAGTCTTTTGTTTCCAAAAGGGTTCTTATAGCTATTTGGGAAAGTTTTACCTTGGTAAATACCGATTGCCATTCTTTCCAAAAAGCCTTGGCATCTACCGGGTTTTTTAAACCGAACTGTTCAAGTTTACTTAGCTCTTCTAAAAGTTTTAGTTCAAGGTTTTCCATCGGTCAATTATTAATTTAAACCTTTTCCAAATTCGGAGAAAAGGGAAAAAGGATTTCTAGACAACCGATACTGTTAAATTTCTTTTATTATTTCAAACCAGCATTGGTTATTTTTAAAATCCCTACCAGCAAAGTGTACCCCTAGGGCCCCGGTAAAAGCGCTCATAAAGCCCTCTATAAATCCCCAACCTATCCAGCAAACGGGATGTTCGGTGGGCTTTAAATTTCTCTCCTTCAAAAAGTTATGGTAGAAAATGCAAGAACATATGCAGGCTCTATTTCCCTCCCTTTTTACCCCTTTGGCAAAACCCATAACATTTAGGCTCTTTTCAAAGATTTTTTCCCACTCTTCGCGCGGATGTTTTTCCATTAAATCCTTTGCAACCTGCCGACCTACCTCTCTAAGGGTTGCAAAGGCACCCTTCTGTCCAAAGAGATTTCCCAGTTCACCCGAGACCTCAAAAATTATTTGAGGAATATCGGTAGTACCTTTTTCTTTAATTTTTCTTTTCAAGAAATTTATGCTCCCCGCTCCGATAATTTTTTCCAAAATGGAATAAAGCTCGTTTAAAATCTCTTGGGAGATACTATTCGTAAGATTCATAAAAATTTTTATTTGAAAAAATTCAGCAAAATTTTATATGAAACTTATTTCCAAATATTTAAAGAGAGATATTTTTCCCCGCCGTCGGGGGCTATCGCAACTATAACCCCCCCTCTTTCCAATTTCTTTGCAAGCTCCACCGCGGCGTAAACCGCCGCCCCACTGGATATTCCTAAAAATAGACCCTCTTCCTTTGCCAATTTACGGGTCATCTCGTAGGCCTCGGCGGTCTTTACGTAAACCATCAGGTCTATAACCGTTTCGTCAAAGATACCGGGTTTTATTGAACTCTCCATATGTTTTAGACCTTCTATTCCATGCTTGGCCTCGGCGGGTTGAACACCTACTATTTGAATGTTGGGATTAAAAATTTTTAACCTCCTTCCCGTGCCTACCAAAGTTCCACCCGTTCCCGCTCCCGCCACAAAATGGGTAATTCTCCCTTCGGTCTGTTTCCAAATTTCCACACCGGTGGAATAAAAGTGGGCCTTCCAATTGGAGTGGTTGTTGTATTGGTCTACATAGTAGTACCTTTGGGGATATTTTTTTACCAACTCCCTTACAAAGCGGATAGCCCCATCGGTCCCCTCCTCCGTAGGGGTTAAGTGCAGTTTTGCCCCAAAAATTTCCAAAATTCGTTTTCTCTCCTCCGAAACCCCTTCCGACATCGCCAGTTCCACTTTAAATCCCAAGACCCTACCTATCATCGCCAAGGCTATTCCCGTATTTCCGCTGGTAGCATCTATTATTATCTTGTCCTTGGTGAGTTCTCGCCTTTTTATCGCATCCGCTATCATCCTCAAAGCGGGACGGTCTTTTACCGAACCACCGGGGTTGAATTTCTCAAGCTTTACCCAGACCTCCACGTCGGGATTTGGGTTCAACTTTCCGAGTTTTACCAAAGGGGTGTTACCTATAAGTCTCACAAGATGTTCCCGCGGTTTTCTAAACGGTTCGTCAAACTCTCCGTAAACGAACATCACTTATATTCCACTATAACAATGCCACCCCACGCTCCTATCCTGACGATTTTCCCATCCTTTGTTTTAAAGGTAACAACACCGGTGTGGGTTTTACCCCCTCCTTCGCTCTCTTCAAACCATACGTAACCCGTGCCATGGTAAACTTTTACGGGTTTATCCGTCCCGGCCGGATATACATAAACGGTGTATTCACCCCCCATAGCCTTTAGCAGGGTTTTTTCCAATTTGGTCCCCAATTTGGTTTGAGTAAACCAGTATGCACCTCCCACAATAAGGAGAAACAAACCACCGACCAACAAGAGGAGAAAAGTTTTCCTACCCATAAGCGGTTAATCTAAAAGCTTTACAACCTCTTGGGGAGAAAAATTGAGACACTCCCTGTGGAAACAGACTTGGGGAAAACAGGGCGAGCAGGGAAGGGATTTAAAAACAACCTTTACACCTTTACCCAAAGGCCTCCAAACTACGGGGTCGGTAGGTCCAAATAAAACGACCGTTTTAATACCTAAGTATCCCGCCAAATGGGAAAAACCGCTGTCGTTTCCGATAAAAATTTTTGCCCCCTTTAGAAGGCGGGCAAATTCAACCAGCTTTTCCACCTTAAAAGTTTCAAAGCCCCTAAGTTCCTCTTCAAGATGGTATTCCGCCTCCCCCAATACAAAAAGTGGTTTAAAACCCCGTTTTTCCAAAAGGGTATAAAGGTTTTTAAAAAAACCCAAGGGTGCATTCTTTTTTGGAGAACCGCTACCGGGGTGAATAACAACCCTACCCTCCCAACCTTTTAAGGGAGGAAGGGAAAGTTCCGACGAAAAGGGGATACCTTCCAAACCTAAACTTTTGAGGTAATGGAGGGTTATATGGATACTTTCGGTGGGAAAAGGAGTTACCCAAAGGGCGTTAGGTATTTCCAAAAATCTGTAAGCGGAGATGAGAACTATCTTTTTATAACGGCTCAGGTCGGAAGGGAATTGGGAAAAAATCCCGTCGGTATAACCGACCAGTTTGGCCAACTTAAAATAGTCGGTATTTCCCACACAATCTACCTCAAAACCTTTCCGTTTGAAAATCTCGGCAAGCGGAAAGGTTAAAAGGGTATCCCCCAATCCCCCCCGTCGGTATATGAGAATCCTATTTGCCATCGGGAGTGTGTTCTTTTTTTGTTAAAACCCTTCGCAGTGTTTTATCGGTCGCTATATCCCTACCGCTTTCGAGTGAAGTTCTTATAAAATTAACTAGATATCTCACGTAGGGATTATCTCCATAAAGGGTTGCAACCTCTTCCAAAGCCTCCCTAAGTGGTTTTCTACCCCCAAAAAGGGTACGGTAAACCTTTTTTATTAGATTAATGTCGCTATCGGAAAAATTGTTTCTCTTTAAGGAGATGGTATTTATTCCCTTTAGCTCTATATGGTGTCCCGCTCCACGGGTAAAGGGGGGTACGTCCTTATTCACACCACTAAGACCCCCAACCATTGCGTAAGCCCCAACCCGGCACCACTGCTGAACCGCCGCCAAACCTCCTATAAAGACGTTTTGTTCTATTACCACGTGTCCGCCCAAGGTGGCGGAATTGGCCATTATTACATTATCTTGCACCTCGCAATCGTGGGCTATATGGCAATACGCCATCAAAAAAACGTTATTACCTATTTTTGTTACCCCTTTGTCAAAATCGGTTCCCCTGTTTACCGTAACATATTCTCTTAAAACGGTATGGTTTCCTATAACGACCCTCCCATTTTCACCTTTATCCCTTAGATGTTGAGGGGCTTCCCCTATTACACATCCGTCGTGGATTTTGCAATATTCACCTATTTTTACATTGTGATATATTGAAACTCTGCTACCTATTTTCGTCCCTTTACCTATTTTTATATTTCCTTTTAATATTGTAAAAGCCCCTATCTCCACATCGTCCGCAAGTACTATATTTCCTTCCAAGATAGCGGTGGGATGAATCCTAGCCATATCGGGTTAATTACCTTAACAAAATCTATGTAGCATTTTTAAAAATGCCATCGCTTGTACTTTGTATCACAGGTGCCAGCGGTTCTATTTACGCTCAAACCTTTTTGGAAGTGGCTACCCCCTTGGGTATAAATGTGGATTGTATAGTCTCCGAAAGGGGGCAAAAGGTTTTGGAATACGAGCTGGATATACCTTTCAATAACTTTAAAGAACAATTTGAAAAAAAGGGGGTAAAGTTTCACCCTCCGCACGATATCTTCTCCCCTTTAGCCAGTGGATCGATTTTAAACAGTTACAAAGGTGTTGTCGTTTTACCATGCTCGGTGGGAACTTTGGGAGCGGTCGCCAGCGGTATTTCCTCAAATTTGGTACACAGGGTTTGCGACGTTGCTCTGAAAGAGAGAATTCCCTTAGTTATGGCGGTTAGGGAAATGCCCTTAAACGCTATTCATTTGGAAAATATGCTCAAACTCCAAAAGATGGGTGCGGTTGCTTTCGTCATTTCACCCGCCTTCTACAACAAACCTAAGGATATAAAGGATTTAGCTCTCTTTGTGGCGGGAAAAATTTTTGACCTTTTGGGGATAAAAGCGGAAATCTACAAAAGGTGGAAGAAAGACTAATAACCCAATTCCTCTAGCAGTTTTACGTGGTGCTTGGCCTCCTTAAACTCCTTGGTTTGAAGAATAAAACGGTGAAAATCTAGATTGGTTTTTAAGCCTTCCCCCTCTATGATAGTTTCGTCTAAAACCCTCACGGCCCTCTTTATGAGTTCCTCCCTACTGTTTGCCCAAACCACTATTTTGGCGAGCAAACTATCGTAGTAGGGAGGGACTTTGTAACCCTGGTAGAGGTGGGTATCCACCCTAACGCCGAAACCGCCGGGCAGCAGCAATCTTTCCACCTTTCCCGCAGAGGGAACAAAGGTGTTGGGGTCTTCCGCGTTTACCCTCATTTCAAGGGCAAATCCGTCGGTCCTTATAGGCTCCTCCAAGGTCAGTTGCTCACCCATAGCGATTAAAAACTGCCACTTTACGAGATCTACATTGGTTACCATTTCCGTTACGGGGTGTTCCACTTGTATCCTTCCGTTCATCTCAATAAAGTAGAAGTTCCCACTTTGGATATCGTAAAGAAATTCTACCGTTCCCGCACCTATATAACCGACCGCCTGGGCAAATTTCACCGCCGCCTCGTAAAGGTTCTTTCTAATCTCTTCACCTATGGAGGAAGAAGGCGCTTCCTCCAACACCTTTTGGTGTCTTCTTTGAATGGAACACTCGCGGTCGCCTACCGCAACCACCTTTCCATATTGGTCAGCCAAAATTTGAACTTCTAGATGTTTTGGTTTTAAAAGAAATTTCTCTAAATAAATCGTATCGTCGCCGAAAGATACCTTAGCTTCGCTTTGGGCGAGGGGAAATTTTTCTCTAAGCTCCTTTTCGCTATAGACTACCCTCATTCCCCTCCCGCCGCCTCCGGCGGCGGCTTTTAAAATTACCGGATAACCTATCTCATAAGCTATATCCAACGCCTCGGCCAAGGTAGTCCTTCGCCAGCTACCGGGAACGGTGGGAACACCCGCCTGTTTTGCCACCTGTTTCGCCTTAATTTTGTTACCTATAAGCCTTAGTGTTTGCGGTTTAGGTCCTATAAATACAAGTCCGTTTGCCTCAACTATTTCCGCAAACTTTGGGTTTTCGGACAAAAATCCGTAACCGGGGTAGACCGCATCTGCACCGGTTATTTCCGCAACCGAAAGGATATTGGGAATATTCAGATAACTATCTTGGGGAGAAGGGGGACCTATGCAGATTGCTTCGTCCGCCAACCAAACATGGAGGCTGTCCTTATCCGCTTCCGAATATACTGCAACCGTTTTTATTCCCAACTCTTTGCAGGTTCTTATCGCCCTAACCGCTATCTCTCCCCTGTTGGCTATAACAACTTTTTTTATCTCCCTTTTGTGGAAGGATTTTGTCATTTAAAACCTTAAATGTTAAAGGAAAAAGGGGTTAACCTCGGAAGTTTTCCCGTTCTATTTCTTCTATGAATTGAAGCCTTTGGAAATGTCTTCCACCTTCAAAAGGGGTACTCAGCCAAACCTCCACTATTTCACGGGTTAAATCTTCACCGGTAACCCTTCCCCCGAGACAAAGTATATTGCTATCGTTGTGGAGTCGGGAAAATTTTGCTGAATAGATGTTATGACAAAGTGCCGCCCTTACCCCTTTAAATTTGTTGGCCACTATAGACATCCCTATTCCGCTTCCGCAAATTAGGATACCGCGGTAAACCTCCCCTTGGGATACCATTTTCGCAACCCTTTTGGCATATTCGGGATAGTGGCATCTCTCCTCGTTATAGGTACCCACATCTACTACTTCCAAGCCTTTTTCCCGCAAGAGCTTCTTTACAAACTCTTTAAGTTTAAATCCCGCGTGGTCCGCCCCTATCGCTATCTTATCCATAAGTTTTAATAATCATCTGCATGTTGCTATTTTTTGGAGGGAGCTTTGATCCAATCCATATAGGACATCTGATACTGGCTAGGGATGTTATGGAACATTTCGGTTACCAAAAGGTAATATTCATCCCTACCTATCTATCTCCTTTTAAAGAAAATCATGGCGCATCTTCTCAAGATAGGGTTGAAATGCTCAAACTCGCCATCCACAGGATTTCCCAGTTTGATATTGAGACCTATGAGGTTGAAAAAAAAGGTAAGTCTTACACGATAGAAACGGTTTTTTACCTATTGGAAAAATACAATCTTCAAAAGGTAGACTGGCTTATGGGAGACGACACCTTTTTGTCCCTCCACAGGTGGCACCGCGCCAAGGAACTTTTAAGTTACCTAAACCCGGTGGTAGTCTTAAGAAGGTTTTCTCCAAAAGAGGTTGAAACTTACAGAAAAAAAATCCTCGGATTGGAAAATTTAAAACTCTACAACGCCCGGAGGTTGGATATATCTTCTACCGAAATAAGAAACCGTGTTAAGAAGGGATTGGATATAAGCTTTTTGGTTCCTTGGGAGGTTGAGGAGTATATAAAGAAAAAAGGACTTTACCGTTAGGGAGCCAAACGCCTTCTTCCCTTTTTCCTTCTACGGGCTATTATTTTTCTTCCACTTTTAGTGGACATTCTTGTCAAGAAACCGCTTTTCCTTTTCCTCTTTAGGTTGGATATATGGGTCTTTATTCTTTCCGTTGCCATTTTAGCCTCCCCTAAAGTTTTTTAACGAGGGTTATTTATTTTAACACGGGTTGAATATAGATAAAAGAGAGAAGGGATTTAAAAGCCGGCTTTTCCGGAGAGAACACCGGTAAATAGTAGAATGAGTGCTATGAGCAAGCCGTAAAGAATCGCGGTTTCCGCAAATGCCAAACCTATGAAGAAGTAAAGTCTGAGTTTATTTTCAAGATTGGGGTTTCTCGCCAACCCTTCCAGCATACCTCTTGCGGAAGCACCGAAACCGATACCGCCACCTATAGCGGCAGCACCAACCGCAATACCCGCACCTAACGCCACTAATCCAAAGAAAATAGCCTTAGCCAAAGCTGCGTCCATTTTTCAAACCTCCTCCATTAATTTTTCACATCTCAAACGGCTTTATTCTAAGTCTCTATTAATTTACGTGAACCTACCCCGCACCAAAGAAGCGGGGTTTCGGGTGGATCCGCACCCTCTTTGGGGTGCCTTACCACCACGGGCGGGTTCACTTCGCCCCTATATCCATCAATCCCTCCTTAAATATATAGCGAGCTTTTTATACTTGTTTTTTTGCCCACTATTGGTGGGTATGTTATTCATTGCAATTTTATTTGAAAATTTAATTAAGTCAACTACCTTACAGTTGCCGGGGTTTAATCTCTCAAAATTTCCATAGGGAGTAACTTTTTCAGTATTAAACCACTATAAAGTATTTATATTTCATAAACCTTGTTAAAACATCAGATACTCAGATAGTTTAATAACTTTTACCTTTTCGGGCAATAAAATATAATCCCGTAAAGTTTTACAAAGGAAAAAACCCAGACAAGGGATATTTCTTAGAATTTAAGAATTCTAAACTTTTATCTTAGTGAGTCTCTTCTGCCACCGCCTCCGCAAGGTAGATAACCGTTAAAATCATAAAAACGAAAGTTTGTATAAATATTGCTAATATCTTTAGTAAAATTAAAAACCACAGGATAGGAGGAGAAAGAAGCGCCGTAAACCAGTTGGTAAGCAATAATGAGGTTATTACCAAGAGGATTAGAGACCCACCCCTCATGTTGGCAAAAAGCCTGAGGGCAAGGGTAATGGGTCTGGCTATGTGGGAGATTATCTCTATTACAAAAAACAAAGGTGCCAACCAAGGAATGGGTCCCATAAAATGTTTTATGTACCTTACGCCGTGTTTTCTTATTCCCTCCCAGTTGTAGTAGAAGAAAACTATTAACCCCAACGCCAAGGTTGTATTAAGGTTAGCAGTAGGAGAGTCAAAACCGGGAATTAGGGTAAATAGATTTCCGAAAAAGATAAACAATCCTAAAGCGACTACCAAAGGAACATATTTCAAACCTTCCTTTCCGATGTTTTCCACCAGCATTTGACGAACGAAATTTAAATATCCTTCCAGGAGAACTTGCCCAGCGGTTTGAGGGATAGCTTTAGGTTCTTTGAAAAGGTATAAAACTCCCAATGCTATGGCCATAGC
>DTXZ01000016.1 GCA_012962155.1 Aquificales bacterium | reverse complement strand
TAGTATAACCATATATATTTTAGATTTACACAATTTTTATGGTGCCTTGGATTAGGAAGTATGCTCCAAAAAACTCTGCAGAGGTTATAAACCAAACAGAGGCTGTCCAAAAAATCAAAACATTTATACTAAAATACCCAAATGTTCCAAAGAAAGCTCTTCTCTTATACGGACCACCCGGTGTTGGAAAAACATCTTCTGTTTATGCTATTGCGAGAGAGTTAAATTACGAAGTGGTTGAAATGAATACTCGCTTGCAGGTGGAACACACCATAACGGAGGAAATAACGGGTGTAGATATCGTTGAGCTTATGATACGAATAGCGGAAGGGGAACCTCTGCCCTTCCTACAACACGAAATAATCTTTAGGGGATACGCCATAGAATTCCGAATTAACGCGGAAGACCCCAAAAGAAATTTTGCACCAGCACCGGGTAAGATTACCGCCTATTACTCCCCCGGAGGTCCCGGAGTTAGAATAGATGGTGCGGTTTATAAAGGTTACATAATCCCTCCCTATTACGACTCTATGGTTGCCAAGCTGATAGTTAGGGGCCGAACTTGGGATAAGGCGGTTCGTAGAGCAAGAAGGGCTTTAGAAGAGTTTATAGTCCGAGGTGTTCCCACAAATATTCCCCTGCATAAGGCGATAGTTAACGACCCCGATTTTGTAAATGGGAACTTCACAACCAAGTATTTAGACGAAAAACTACCCCAATTTAGGTTGGAAGAGAAAAAACCCGTAGAGGACAAAGTTTTGGCAATTGCAGCCGCAATAGCCGCCTTCCACGGAATAGGAAGGTAATTTGCACCACATAAGTAAGACAAGGCTTTCGTAAAATTGTTAAAAAGTCACTAGCGGAGGTAAGGTAATGACCGTTTCTTTAAATAAAGGAACAATAGAAATTAGGTGGCACGGAAGGGGTGGACAGGGAACGGTTACCGCTGCAAAAATGTTTGCATCCGTTGCGGTAAAAAGGGGTTTTTACGGGCAATCTATTCCGATGTTCGGATTGGAAAGGTCGGGAACACCCGTTGCAGTTTACTCCCGGGTTTCCAAAGAACCTATTCAGAGAAACGATCCCGTTACCAAACCCCATATAGTAGTAATTACCGACCCTTCGGTAATGGTGTTTTTAGCCGCAAGCCAAGGTGGTAAACTTCCCGAAAGTATACCCGATCCCAGGGCTGGAATAACCGATGAGACCGTATTTATTATCAATTCCCCCATGCCTCCTCAAGAGGCTAAAAGAATTTTGGGTTTGGAGGGTAAACCAAACAAGGTATGCACCGTTGATGCCACCAAAATAGCGTTGGAAGAAATTGGAAGAAACGTTCCCAATACCGCAATCTTAGGGGCAATGGCTAAAATCTTGCCCGAAGTTATTAATATGGAAACCGTTAGAGAGGAATTGGAAGAGAGTTTCGGAGCCTCCTCTAAACTTAGGGCGTTAATCCCCGCCAACCTCAAGGCAATGGAGAGGGGCTACAACGAAGTTAAATGTGCTTAAAAAGCTTTCCTTTTTCATATTTCCCCCCTCATAGGGGGTGCTAAGGTTCTTATAAAGACCCAAGGAGGTTTCATTATGAAATTAAAAGGTTGGAAAGAACTTCCCATAGGTGGTATAGTTATTGAACCGGGAAACTCCAGGGAGGTTGAAACCGGAACTTGGAGAATAGCCCGTCCGGTTGTAGACCCCCAAAAATGTACCGATTGTCTCATATGTTGGGTTTTCTGTCCCGACGACTCCATACCCTCCAATGGAAAAGTTCGATTTGAAACCGAACTCTATCACTGCAAGGGGTGCGGTATTTGTGCGGTGGAGTGCCCCTACAAGGCTATAGAAATGGTTCAGGAAGCGGACGTTATTATGGAAGAGCTTAAGCTTACAAGCAAGTAATTGGAGGTAAAAGATTATGGCCGTTGAACTTATAAAAGAGAGAAAGGCGGTGGCTATGACCGGTAACCAAGCCATCGCCGAAGCTATGAGACAAATAAACTACGACGTAGCCGCCGCTTATCCCATATCTCCCCAAACCGAGTTAATGGGTTTCTTTGCGGAATACTTGGCCAACGGTTTGGTAGATACCGAATTTATAACCGTTGAATCGGAACACTCCGCAATGTCCGCTGTAATAGGTGCGGCGGCTGCCGGCGCAAGGGCTATGACCGCTACCGCAGCCCAAGGGCTTCTTTATATGTACGAAAACCTCCCCATAGCTTCCAACTGGAGATTGCCCATAACTATGGTTTTGGTAAACAGGGCGTTATCGGCTCCACTAAATATCCACTGCGACCACGGAGATGCCATGACCGCCCGCGATAGCGGTTGGATACAACTTTTTACCGAAAACTCTCAGGAAGCTTACCACAGCCTAATAATGGCGGTTAAAATTGCAGAGAGCGCCCTCCTTCCCGCAATAGTGAATATGGAGGGATACATCGTTTCCCACACCATCGGAAACGTTAATCTACTTACCGATGCCGAAGTTAGGGAGTTCATAGGCGAAAGCGACTGGAGGAAAAATGTTCCCCACCCCCTTTTGGATACCGATAATCCCGTAACTTACGGTGCTACCGCCTTACCTGACTACTATACCGAGCTCAAATACCCCCAACACTTGGCAACCTTTGAAGCCAAAGAGCATGTCAAGAGAGTTTTAGAAGAATTTAACCGTCTGGCGGGTACCAACTATCAGGTTATAGAACCCTACAAATTGGACGATGCCGATTTTGCCATAGTGGTTATGGGTTCCACCGCAGGAGTTGCCAGAACCGCCGCCGACCAACTTAGGGAAAAAGGTATCAAAGCGGGCGTTTTGAAAATAAGACTCTTTAGACCTTTCCCTTACGAAGAGATAGCGGAGGCTCTTAAACATATTAAGGCCGTTGCGGTTCTTGACAGGCATGACTCCATGAACGGATTGGCTTCCCCCCTTTATCAAGATATTGCAAGCGCCCTATATCATCTACCCGAAAGACCTATGCTCCACGACTTTATCTACGGATTGGGAGGTAGGGAAGTTACCGTTGAGGATATGCTCAAGGCCTTCAATAGGCTTATAAACATCTACACCGGCAGAGAAACCAGAGATAGGTTCACCGAATATTTGCAGGTGAGGGAGTAGTGAACTCCCTTTCTATAAAAATTTGGGAGGTTTATTATGACTAAAAGAAAAAAATTTGTTAATATACCGGTTCTAACCAATTTGGCGGAAGAAAGTAGGGATTGGCCCTACGAGAATCCCCTTGCCCCCGGTCACAGGATGTGTCCGGGATGTTCTATTCCCCCCATCGTTAATATGGCCCTCTTGGAATACGGTAAAGACGTAGTAACCGGTTCCAATACGGGATGTTTGGAAGTTACAACGGGAGTATTCCCCTATACCGCTTGGACCGTTCCCTGGATCCACGTAGCCTTTGAAAATAACGCCGCGGTTATATCGGGAGCCGAAGCGGCATACAGAGCCTTTAAGAAAAAGGGAAAGATAGACAAAGAGATTCACTTTGTTTCAATAAACGGAGACGGTGGAAGTTACGATATCGGTTTTCAGTCCCTTTCCGGTGCGGCGGAGCGTAACCACAACATGCTCTACATCTGTTACAACAATGAAGGTTATCAGAACACGGGTTACCAAAGGTCATCCGCAACTCCCATAGGCGCGTTTACCAAAACAACCCCCGTAGGTTCCAAAGTTGTTGGAAAAGAAGAGAAGAGAAAAGACCTCACCCTCATAATGGCGGCCCACGAAATTCCTTACACCGCCCAAGCGAATCCCTTCAATTACAAGGACTTTACCTACAAGATAAAGAAAACCAAAGATATAAAAGGCTTTAAATTCATCAACGTATTGCAGTCCTGCACCCTCTCATGGAGAACCAAGCCCGAAGATGCATTTAGAGCCTTAAAACTGGCGACGGAAACCCTTTACTGGCCCCTTTACGAGGTTCTTGAAGGTAAATTCTGGAGAATTAACATAAAACCGGCCAAACCCAAACCGATAGAGGATTACATAGCTATGCAACCCAGATGGAGACACGTTTTAAAAATGCCCGAAGTTTTAGACAGAATTAAAGAAGAGATTTACACTAAGTGGGACTTCCTCGTCAGAATGGAAAAACTCTCCAAGGAATTGGCGGAAGACCTAGGATTTAGTTTGGATGAAATCTTTAACATGTCCTGGGAAGAATATCAGGATAAAGTTAAACCAAAGTTGAAGGAAAAAACTTATCTCTTCTAAAGTTTTTTCCTTCCTATTTAATCTTTTACCTTTAGGATGTTAAAAATACTTCTCCTTTTGGCGGTTGTTCCCTTTTTAACCTTCGGTGCGAGGATTAAGGATATAGCAACCATTGAAGGTTTTAAACCCACCTACCTAATAGGTTACGGTTTGGTAGTGGGCTTAAAAGGAACGGGAGATGGCACATCGGTAAAGTTTACCATTCAGAGTATAGCCAATATGCTAAAAAGATTTGGGGTTATAGTAGATCCCAACACCTTAACCTTAAAAAATGTGGCAGCGGTAATGGTAACCGCCACCGTACCACCCTATGCCAAAACCGGTATGCGCTTTGACGTTACCGTTTCAGCCATAGGAGATGCCAAAAGTATAGATGGGGGAACGCTACTTTTGACACCCCTAAAAGGCCCTGACGGAAGGGTTTACGCGGTGGCACAAGGAACGGTAATAACCAAGAAAAAAGGCAAAGGTTTTACCGCAAAAACCTATCCCAACGTAGGTGTTGTAATAGGCGGTGGAATAATGGAGAGGGGTTTACCTTTTTACCTTGTAGGAAATTATGTAAATGTAATTTTAAATTATCCCGATATAACAACCGCTTCCAAGGTTGCAGAGGCCATTAACGACTTTTTTGGGGATGAATTGGCTACGCCCGTAGACAGCGCCACCGTTAGGGTTAGAATCCCTTTTGGAAAAAACCCTATAGATTTTTTAGCCCAAGTGGAGCAACTTAGGGTTGAAACCGATAGTCCCGCCAAAATAGTTATAGACGGCAGGTCGGGGGTTGTTCTATTTGGT
>DTXZ01000015.1 GCA_012962155.1 Aquificales bacterium | reverse complement strand
CTTGACAATCTTGTAGTGAGCCTTAAGCCGTGACATTTGATACCCGCCACCTGACACTTGGCGCAAAGATCGACAAAACTCGAGGGAGTGCAGGTATCTCAACGGTGCGGCGATCCACTGGATGAAGGCCCACCATGGTAAGTAAGCACTACAATGAGTTTAGAGCCCTAAATACCGAACTCATAGGGTTGTCGGAAGACCAAATTTGGTCTCACATTAAGTGGATTGAGTGGATTAAGGAAAACACCGGAGTTCAAATTGAATATCCCATTATTGCGGACGTAGGCGGAAAAGTTGCCAAAACTCTAAATATGCTTCCCAAAGATGGGGTTGATACCGTTAGGGCCGTTTTTGTGGTGGACAACAAAGGGATTATCCGCGCAATACTTTACTATCCGCTTGAAAACGGAAGGAATATTCCCGAAATTGTAAGGCTCGTTAAAGCCCTCCAAACCACCGACAAATATGGCGTAGCAACCCCCGCCAACTGGTATGCGGATAAAATTGAATGGAAAGGTCCCGGAATCTTTAATGGAAAAGATTATGTTATAGTTCCCCCCGCAACCACCGTTGAAGAAGTCAAACGAAGAATTGAAGGGGCTAAAAACGGCGAATACAAATGTCTTGATTGGTGGTTCTGCTACAAGGAACTTCCCGCAGGGTTTTAATCTTTAATATCCTTTTATAATGGACGTTTTCCTCTTTTTTGCCTCCTTTGTGGGGATTTTATTGGCGGCGGAATTCTTTACCAACGCGGTTGAGGATTTAGGGAATCGCCTAAATCTGTCCCATGGAGTTGCGGGAAGTTTGCTCGCCGCGGTTGGAACGGCTCTACCCGAAACCTTGGTCCCTATAGTAGCCCTTCTATTTGGTTCTCCCTCTACAAAGGAGCATATAGCAAACGGGGCCATTCTCGGTGCCCCCTTTATGCTTGCAACTTTGGGATTTTTAATTATCGGGGTGGCTTCTATTTTGAGAGGCGATAAGGTTATAAATACCGACACCTTTTTGATAAAAAGGGATTTGACCTTCTTTACACTATTTTTCCCCCCCGCTATTATGCTCGCCTTTTTGGAAGGTTTCCATATCGCGAAATTTTCCTTTGCGGTTATACTCCTCGTCGGATACGCTTACTACATATACCACGTTTTAAAAAAGGGCGGGGATAGGGTGGAAAGCGAAGAAACCCTCCACTTTTCTAAATACCTTAAAATGCCCGAAAGTTTCCTCACCTCCGCCTTTCAGCTCCTATCCTCCCTTTTGGTTTTATTTGTGACGGTGGAAATCTTTGTTCACTCGCTTGAAAACCTGTCCCAAACGCTGGGAATAACACCGCTGGTGTTCTCTCTGCTTGTTGCCCCCGTTGCAACCGAATTACCCGAAAAGTTTAACAGCTTCTTTTGGAGTCTAAAAGGTAAATACGAGCTTGCCTTTGGAAATATTACCGGTGCGATGGTTTTTCAATCTACCATTCCGGTTTCGGTAGGCTTGATTTTTACCGAATGGGATATAGGTCGAAGCGGAATCATTGCGGGCTTTATAGCCCTTTTGGGAAGCCTTTTGGTTTTATACCAAATAAGGTTTATAGGTAAGCTCTACGGATACCTTTTACTGTTAAACGGTCTTTTGTATCTCCTTTACATGTTTTTCGTTCTTTAAACTATTCCTTCTATGCCCAAAAGCGACTGGGAAGCGATTATAGGCCTTGAAATACACGTTCAAATGAAAACCGCCACCAAAATGTTTTGCTCCTGTAAGGTAGAATTCGGAGCGGAACCCAATACCAACGTTTGTCCCGTATGCCTTGGAATGCCGGGGGCTCTCCCCGTTATAAATAAAAAGGCGGTTGAATACGGGATTAGGACGGGACTGGCTTTAAACTGCAAAATACATAACCTTTCGGTATTTGCGCGGAAACATTACTTCTACCCCGACCTTCCCAAGGGGTACCAGATTTCCCAATACGAACTCCCTTTGGCTACCGACGGATATCTTGATATAGAGCTAAGCAACGGAACCGCAAAAAGGGTTAGGATAAGAAGGTTGCATTTGGAAGAGGATGCCGGAAAAAACATTCACGAGGGTAAAAAAACTTATGTGGACCTAAACAGGGCGGGAACTCCCCTAATGGAGATAGTAACCGAACCCGACATCAACTCCCCCGAGGAGGCTAGGGTATTTTTAGAAACCCTTAGAAATGTAATGCGTTACATCGGGGTTTCCGACGCCGACATGGAAAAGGGACAACTTAGGTGCGACATAAACGTTTCCATCCGCCCCAAAGGGAGTGACCAATTTGGAACCCGTGTGGAGATAAAAAACGTAAACTCCTTTAGATTTGTTCAAAAGGCTTTGGAATATGAAATAGATAGACAAATAAAGGTCAAAGAAAAGGGAGGGGCAATCGTTCAGGAGACTAGAACCTTTGACCCATCCACCGGAAAAACCTACACCATGAGAACCAAGGAAGAGGCGGAAGATTACCGATATTTCCCCGACCCCGATCTGCTTCCCCTAAAGGTTTCCGATGAATGGATAGACCGGGTAAGGGAAACTATGCCCGAACTTCCCCATCAAAGACTCTTAAGATATATAAACCTCGGTTTGGACAAAAAGGTAGCCAAACCGTTGGTAGACTACAAAGAGTACGGGGACTACTTTGATGAAGTTTTAAAACTCTATAATGACCCCAAAACGGTGGCCAACTGGGTTTTAAACGACCTTTTGGGTAACCTAAGGGATTTAGAAATCCCTTGGGAGAAAAACCCCGTGACCGCCGAAAAATTAGCGGAGCTTTTAAAGCTGATAAAAGAGGGAACAATCTCTGTCAAAATCGCAAAAGGACTACTTAAGGAGATGCTCCAAACGGGTAAAAGCGCAAAACAATTGGTGGAGGAAAAGGGTCTCAAACAGATTAGCGACGAAGGTGCTATAAAACCGGTTGTAGAAGAGGTTTTGAAGGAAAACCCCGATGCGGTCCAAAAATACAAAAGCGGACAAACGAAGGTTATAGGTTTCCTCGTGGGACAAGTTATGAGAAAAACCAAAGGAAAGGCCAATCCCCAGTTGGTAAATAAAATCCTTAAAGAATTACTGGAAAAGGGTTAGCCAACCACCCCGAATCAAAGATGCGGAGCTTGACTTCGGAGTTTTGTATATCCTCAAATACCTAAACACCTTCCTATTTGTTCTTTTAATTTTGATAAATTTGCAAGCTTTGATTGATACTTTTCTATCTTCCTATCCTAGTATCTGTATTCTTTTCTTTAAAACTATAAGATTTCTTGCTCCGAGGTCTATACTTGCATAGTTCTTTCCTTATTGAATGGCTGATAGATAAGGGGTATAAGAGTATTAATCAGTATCTAAACGAACATATACATGAGGTTTTAAGAGATACGGGGTTTCCGAGCGGTAGAATTTTTAACTATGAAAGTAAATAGAGCAATGGAACTTTTAGAAAAACCCTACTGGGAAAAGGGTGAGTTGGTGGCGGGTTTGGACGAGGCGGGAAGAGGACCTCTGGCGGGACCGGTGGTAGTAGCTTGCGTGGTTTATCCCCCCTTCACCACTCCCTTTTTGGACAGGGATAGTAAAAAACTTTCCACCGCGGAGCGGGAGTATTTCTTCAAAAGAATAGTCAGAAAAGCTTTGGCGGTAAGCGTAGCCTTTGCCACACCCGGCGAAATTGAGAGGTTAAACATCTACCAAGCCACGAAATTGGCTTACTTAAAGGCTTTAAAAAAAATTCCCTTTAAGGTTTCCGCGGTCTTTACCGATTATATGCCTTTAAAGGGGTTAGGTATTCCCGTATTTTCCCCGCCTAAGGGGGATGAGAAAATTTTTTCCGTAGCCTCAGCCAGCGTAGTCGCCAAAGTTATAAGAGACCGAATAATGGAGTGCTATTCGGAAATTTACCCCCAATACGGTTTTGAAAAGCACAAAGGCTACCCAACGGGAGAGCATATTAAAGCGGTGAAAACCTTTGGAGTTTTGGAAATCCACAGAAGAAACTACAAACCGATAAAGGAATTTTTAAAAAAGAAAAATCTCTTCGGGTGATTTAAATTTCAAATTTCCACCCTAAGTGTTCCATAACGCTTCTTACGTCTTTGTCTCCCCTTCCCGAAAGGTTTATCACAACTATCCCGTCCTTTCCTATTTCCCTCGCTATTTTAACCGCCTTTATTACCGCGTGGGCGCTTTCGAGGGCTGGGATAATACCTTCGGTCTTGGAAAGGAGTTTAAAGCCTTCCAAGGCTTCTTCGTCGGTTGCGCTCGCGTATTCCGCCCTTCCCGATTCTTTTAACCAAGCGTGTTCGGGTCCAACGCCGGGATAATCCAAGCCTGCGGAGATGGAGTGGGTGGTCAGTATTTGTCCCTCTTCGCTTTGAAGGAAATAACTTTTCATCCCGTGCAAAACTCCCACCGACCCCCTTAGCAAGGATGCCGCGTGCTGTCCGCTTTCCAAACCTCTTCCCCCCGCTTCTACCCCTATCAAACGCACTTTTCCATCCTCTATAAAGGGATAGAAAATACCCATAGCGTTGCTTCCGCCCCCTACGCAAGCCACTATGGCATCGGGGAGTCTCCCCTCCTTTTCCAAAATTTGCCTTTTGGTCTCCTTTCCTATTACGCTTTGAAAGTCTCTTACAATTTCGGGAAAGGGGTGGGGTCCTACTACGGAACCTATTATGTAATGAGTTGTTTCCACATTGGTAACCCAATCCCGTAGGGCTTCGTTTATGGCATCTTTTAGAGTCCTTGAACCTTTTTTCACCACCTCAACCTTTGCTCCCAAAAGCTCCATTCTGAAAACATTTAGAGCCTGCCTGCGGGCGTCTTCTTCTCCCATGTAAACGACGCAATCCAGCCCAAAGAGAGCCGCGGCGGTGGCGGTGGCAACCCCATGCTGTCCCGCACCCGTTTCCGCTATAACCCTTTTTTTACCCATACGGAGGGTTAGCAGTGCCTGCCCCACGGTATTGTTGATTTTGTGGGCGCCGGTGTGGTTTAAATCTTCCCTCTTTAGGTAAATTTTTGCCCCGCCCACGTATTTGCTCAGTCTTTCAGCGAACTGCAAAGGGGTAGGTCTTCCCACATACTCCCTAAGGTAGTATTCATAAGTTTTCCAAAACTTGGGGTCGTTTTTTGCCTTTTTGTATTCCTCATCTAATTTTTCCAAAGCGTCCATTAGAGTTTCGGGAACGAATCTCCCCCCGAAGTCTCCGAAATATCCCCTTTCGTCGGGTAGATTAGTAGACATAGTGAAAGATTTTAAGTTTTTAACCCAAATCCACCTAAGTAGGGTAGCCCTTTGGCTTACCCTCTTTGGCTATCCCACAAAGGTGGTTCCCAAACTGTCCAAAAAGGAAATTTCTCTCTGCGCAGGTGGAAGGTGTAGGGTGTTGACAACCTCCCGAAGGCTTGAAAAAAACCTTAAAAATCTAAAGGTTGAATACCTAATTCTTCCCAATTGGGAGGATTGGAAAACCCAACTCTGTATGGTATTGAACCACTTTAATCTAAGCCCTAACTTGAGACTCAATTACTGTCCCCTCTGTCTGGATAAGTTAAAACCCGTAACACCCGAGGAGATAAAGGGTAAAATCCCCGAAGGGGCTTTAAGGTGTGGAAAAAACTTTACGCTTTGTCCCTCCTGCGGGAAGGTGTATTGGGAAGGTGGACACAAGAGGTTGATGGAAAAAACCCTAAAACAATTAAAGTTGTGTTGCAAAGACCTCTTTGGCTCATTTTGAGAAAAGGTCTATACCCAACTGAACCAAAAGGGTAAACCCGAAAATTCTCACACCTCTACTTAAGGCGGTGGCGAGCATATATCGGAAAAACTCCATTTGGAAAATCCCCCCCAACCAACAGACCAACTTAAAGGGTTCGCCGAGAATAACCGCCCAAAAACCGTAGCGGTTAAAAAGAATTTCACCTTTGAAGTAAAGCCTTTCTCCTAGAATTTTTTTACCCCACTTTTCACCCAAATGCTTCCCCAGGTAGTAGGTAAAAGCCGCCCCCAAAAGGTTTCCGAGGTAGGAAATAACGGCGGACAACCAAAGGTCTAAACCGAAATAGGGGGCGCCCGCTATAAAGATGTAAGGTACTATGGGGTTAATAAAGGCCTCGGTAAAAGAGATAACAAATAGCGCCCAATAGCCGTAGTCTTTAACAAGCTCTTTGGCGGCATCTATCCACTCGGGAGGTAAAAATCCTTCAAGCATTAGCGGGTTATGTTATAAGCTTTCGCCCAATTTTTTTCCCTTTTCTATACACTTGGCGAGGGAGCTCCCACCAAAAAAGTTACCCGCTATAAAGAGATTGGGTTCTTTCTTTTTCAGTTCCTCCTCTATTTTGTAAAACTTTCCATACCCCAAGGTGTATTGGGGTATGGAGCGTTCCCAAAGGGTTACCTTTTCAAACCTGAACTCCCCTATTTGGGGAAATACCTTTTCAATCTCCCCCTTAGCCAGTTTTAAGATTTCCCCTTCCCCCAGTCGGCAAACCTCTTTTTGGGTTTCGCCGCAAAGGAATACGCTAACGCAATCTTCTTCGGGTGGGCATCGGTTTTCAAAAAGGGAACTTACAAAGATAGCTCCCAAAATTTTTAAACCTTCCGCGTTTAAAAATCCGAAACCCCTTAACCCTATTTTGGGAAAGCTCAAAGAGACCACGGCCACCCGCGGATAGGTAATTTTTTCAAGTTCCTTTGCCGGTGGAAAAATTTTCCCCAAAAGTTTGGCGGTTATATAGGCGGGGGTAGTCAAAACTACTTTCCTGCTGTAGTAATTACCCGCGTTGGTTTTTACCTTGTAGAGGTTGCCGCTTTTTTCCACACTTAAAACTTCCGTTTGAAGTCTCTTTTCCTTGACCTTTTCCGCCAGGAGTTTTATTAGGGTTGATAGCCCCCCCGCAAAGGAGATTAATTCCCCCTTTGGGGCTACCCTTCTCTCCTTTAAAAAGGCTTTTAAGAGCGAACCGTAACGCCTCTCTATTTCGTATAGCTTGGGAAAAGCGTAGCGAACGCTAAGCTTTTTGGAATCCCCCGCGTATATCCCCGACACAAAGGGTTGGATAAAATACTTTAAAAACTCCTCCCCAAAGTGGCGGATGGTAAATTCCGCTACGCTCTCATCCTCCTTTTGGGAAGGTTTAACAAAAAATTCCTTAAGAAGTTTTACCTTCGCTTTAAAACCTACCAGCGGAGAGGTAAAAAATTCCCACGGCTTCAGAGGGATAGGTATAAGTTTTTCCCTTTTGTAGATAAACCTAAGCTGGGAAGAAGGGTTTGCCTTACAAACGGGTGCATTTAGCCTCCTTACCAAATCCCAAACGGCGGGGGAATTTGCCAAAATCGTTTGGGGTCCCTCCTCAAAGGTGTAACGACCATCGGAGTAGGTTTTTATATTTCCACCCCATCGGGGGTTTTTTTCCAAAAGCAAAACCCTTTTACCCCTAAGTGTCAGGTAAAAGGAACTAACCAACCCCGTAATACCACCGCCTACAACTATAACATCGTAGGTCATACAAAAGCTATAAAATAACCCCCTTTTGTGTGGGTGTGGGTAGCCTTGGGAGGTTCAATAGGGGCTGTTTTGAGGTATTTGGTTACCACCTACGTTCAAAAAAAGACGGGGGTCGCCTTTCCGCTTGGAACTCTAACGGTCAATGTGGTGGGTAGCTTTATTATAGGTTTTTTTATCCACTACTTTTTGGAACACCTACTTTTACCCCCCCAAAGTAAGGCCTTCTTCGTCGTCGGCTTTTTGGGTGCCTTTACAACTTTTTCCTCCTTTAGTTATGAAACCGTCTTTTTAATATCCCAAGGTTATTGGCTTAAGGCCTTTGGCTATGTGTTGGTTACAAATCTCCTCTGTTTTATAGCCACAATTTTGGGCATAGTTTTGGCTAGAATTTTGGCGGGATAGGTATAAACCAAAGGGTAAAGGGGACAAAAATATTTAATCCAACTTTCCCAAATAAATGAGTATGGCGGTTATATGGGCGGGCGTTACCCCGTCTATTCTTGAAGCCTGTCCCACCGTTAGGGGTTTTATCCTCTTTAACTTTTGGCGGGCCTCGGTGGAAAGGCCGGGAACTTTATCCCAATCTATGTCGGGAGGAATCTTTACGCTCTCCAACTTTTTGAGTTTCTCGTTTAGCTTTTTCTCCCTCTCTAGGTAGGGTTCGTACTTAAACTCAATTTCTAGCTCCTCTTTAACCCAATCGATTTTGGGGAGCGGTATTTGGTCTTTTAGGTCTTCCAAGGAGGTGTCGGGTCTCTTTAGATACTCTTTAACGGTGAGCTTTTTCTTCTGTCCCCCGAGGTGGACTACAACTTTCGCTTCCGAGTAGCGTTTTTTAAATTCCTCATACTCTTTTAGGGCTTCTTCTAAGAGTTGGTATTGCTCTTGGGTTAAAGTTCCCAATTTTCTTGCCAGCTTGCCCAGTCTCACAAGGGCGTTATCCTGTCTAAGGTGCAACCTCCACTCGGCACGGGAGGTAAACAGCCTATAAGGTTCGGTAACACCTTTGGTGGTAAGGTCGTCCACCATAACCCCTATGTAGCTCTCATCCCTTCTCAAAACTATAGGAGATTTACCGAAAGCCTTTAAGGCTGCGTTTATCCCCGCTAAAATACCCTGCCCCGCCGCCTCCTCATAACCGGTTGTCCCGTTGAAGTTACCCGCGTGGAATAAACCCCTAACCCTTTTGGTTTCCAAAGTGGGATATAACTCCATCGGGTCTACTATGTCGTATTCAATCGCATAGGCGGGTCTTATAAGCCTTACATTTTCCAAACCGGGGATGGAGCGATACATCTCCCATTGCACCTCTTCGGGTAAGGAGGTCGAAAGACCGTTAGGGTAGATTTCTATAGTGTCCCACCCTTCGGGTTCCAAAAATACTTGGTGGCGTTCCTTATCGGGGAACTTTACTATTTTGTCCTCTATGGAGGGGCAATATCGGGGACCCACACCTTTTATTAGTCCACCGTAAAGGGCGGTTCGGTGGAGGTTCTTCCTTATTATCTCGTGGGTTTTAGGGGTCGTATAGGTAATCCAGCATGGCATTTGCTCTTTTCCTTTGGGAAACCAGTAGCTCCCCTTGGGGTCGGTCCAGAAGCTGAATTTGGGCGGGGGGTCATCCCCGGGTGCTATTTCCAAAAAGGAAAAATTTATAGTTCTCTTATCCAGACGGGCCGGCGTTCCCGTCTTGAAACGCCGGAGGGGAAAACCCAACCTTTTATAAAAGTGCTCCAACCCGTTGGCGGGAGGTTCCCACATTCTCCCGGCGGGTATTACCCTGTCGCCTATAAAGATTTTTCCGTTTAAAAAAGTTCCCGTCGTTACCACAACTGTTTTCGTAGGTATTTCCAAACCCAATTTGGTTTTTACCGCCACAACCTCGTTATTGTCGTTTAGGACTATGTCTACAACCTCATCTTGGTGGATCCAAAGGTTTTCCCCATGTTCCAAAACCCTTTTCATATAAGAGCGGTAGAGTTTTTTATCCGCTTGAGCCCGGGGGGACCACACCGCTTTCCCCTTTTTGGTGTTTAGCATCTTGAACTGAATACCCGTTTGGTCTATAGCCTTTGCCATCTCCCCACCGAGGACGTCAATTTCTCTAACCACAATACCTTTTGCCACACCCCCTATGGAGGGGTTACAGGGCATCTGGCCTATAAAGTCTGCATTTATGGTGAAAACCACAACCTTAGCACCCATTCGGGCGGCTATTAGTGCGGCCTCTATTCCCGCATGTCCCGCCCCTATTACCGCCACGTCGAAGGTTTCGGGATAGCGGGACAGGCCCCCTCCGGAGGTAAGGTTGGATTTTTCCTTAACCATTTTCATTTCCCCTTAAAAATATTTCTTTGTAGGATTTCTCCGCCAAGCGGTTGGCAAGCTTTATGGCGTTTATGGTAGCCATAGGGTTGCAAATACCTTTCCAAGCTATGTCAAAGGCTGTCCCGTGGTCGGGCGAAGTTCGGGGAACGGGAAGCCCCAACGTGAGGTTTACCCCCCTATCAAAAGCCAAAAGTTTGAAAGGAATAAGCCCTTGGTCGTGATACATTGCGAGGAAAACGTCAAACCTGTCCTTAAGGAGGAAAGCGGTGTCGGGTACCAAAGGACCTTCGCAGTCTATACCTTCCTCCCTTACCGTTTCTATTGCGGGTTGGATAATTTCCCCCTCCTCGGTTCCCAACAGCCCTCCCTCGCCGGCATGGGGGTTCAATCCCAAAACCCCTATCTTGGGTTTTTTGCCCCAAAACCTTACAAACTCCCGGTGGATGAGCCTTAGTTTCTCCGCAACCGAGGTTGGGCTTAGAAACTTGGCCACATCCTTTAGCGGTATGTGGATAGTCTGAAGAACCACCTTTAGTTCTGGGGAGTAAAACATCATCGCAAACTCTTCGGTTTTCTGAAAAAAGGCCACAAACTCCGTCTGCCCGGGAAAGGAAAACTTACCCCCCTTTTTAGCCCAATATTTGCTTAGGGGCAAGGTTACGATGGCGTCTATTTCCCCCCTAAGGACGTCGGCGGACATCCTACCCAAGTAGGTAACCGCTATAAAACCCGCACTTTCAGACGGTTTTATTCCCAAAACACCCTTTACCCGGTTTAGACTTATCAGATAAATCCCGGGAGTTTTTACCTCCGAAATATCTCCAATAGGTTTGTATTTAAAATCGGGGTTAAATTTCTCTTTGGCCAACCTTAAAACCGCCTCTTCCCCGTAAAGGATGTAGGCTTTGTCTTCTTCCAAAGCGGGAAGGGCCTTTACCATACATTCATAGGAAATGCCAGCGGGGTCTCCCAAAGAAATGGCTATCTTCCTCACCCTGTTTTATGATAAAAAAATCGCGGAAGGTTTTTGCAGGCCTTTATTCAAAAGATAAAGGGCTTTTTCATAAACCTCTTCCGGCTTTACCGTTTGCGTACATTCCATAGAGGAAAATTTGCACTCCTTGGGATTGGGCTTGCAGGGGTGGCATTTTAACCCTTTAGGTTGAAGGTAAACCCCCCTTCGCGGGAAAAACCCGTAATAGGGGGAGGTGGCGCAATAAACGGTAATAACGGGCGTGCCAACCGCCTCCGCTATGTGAACGGGCGCGCTATCGTTGGCTACAACAAGTCTTGCCAAATAAATGAGGTGGACCAACTCCTCAACGGTAGTTTTTCCAACCAAATTTTTAACCCCTTTGGGCTCCTTTAGAAAGCTAAGCACCCTTTGGGCAACCTCTTGATCCCTTCCCTTTGCACCTATTAGGGTTACCTTAAAACCCTCTTTCATCAGAAGCTCTATCAGTTTGGCAAAATATTTCTCGTTCCACCTTTTTGGTTCAAAATTGGCGGAAGGGGCTACGGCGACAAACTCTCCCCTAAGGTTGAACTTTTTCTCTATCCTTTCCAAAGTTTTCCAGTTAATGGGCAAAAACAGCCTATCGGTATAGACTTTTAGGTTCAAAACCTTTAGAAGTTGCTGGTTTCTCTCTACCTCGTGGATACCCCAATAGTGGGGTGCTTTGTGGGTATAAAGAAGGGAGAGTTCCGCATTTTTAAAACCTACGCGGGTGGGAATTTTCGCCAGAAAAAGGGAGAGAGAAGTCCTCAACCCCCTTTGGACTCCAAAGGCTATTTGGCACCCCGCCAGTTGTTTTATAACTTTCCAAGTTCCCTTAAGGTTTTTCTTTAAAGGTATAACCTTTAGTCGGTCTAATCCCTTAAAAAGCTCCACTGCAAAGGGACGGGCTACCAAAATTAGCTCCGAGTTGGGGAAGTTTATAAGTAAATTCACCACTAGGTTGCCCGCCAATACCAAATCGCCCAAAAAGGCACTTTGCCAGACGACTATTCGCATAAAGGTAAAAATTTCTTTTATGAAAATACTCCTGATAGGTTTGGGAAAATTTGGAACCGCAATAGCGGAAAAGCTCCTTTCTTACGGTCACGAGATTGTTGCGGTGGAAAGCAACCCTTTGGTTGTTGAAAATTTCCTAAAACTTTTAAGGGAAAAGGGGTTAAAGGAAAACCTCATTAAGATCTGCGTAGGAGACGCAACCTCTTTGTTGGTTTGGGAATATTTAGACCTCGGAGAGTTTGACCTGGTTATTTCCTCCTTACGAAGTAGCTCCTTTAACAAAACCGTCTGCGAAATTATTAGGGATATATACAAAAACTACGACCTGCCGGTGTTGGTATTCACTTTTGATAACTCTTACGAGAGTTTTTTTTCAAACTATAACTGTAAAGTTTTTTTTCTGCCCGACATAGCGGCAACCTTTGTTGAAGGCTTTACCTTGAAAAATATCGTAAAACCCATAGGGATAGGTTTGGGGAAAAATGAGGTACTGGAAGCGGTTGTATCTCTAAAAAGTCCCTACGTTAGGGTTCCGATATATCCCAACCGCTTGCGCCATTGGAGGCTCGGACTCGTATATAGGGGTGACAAAATAATCCTGCCGAGGAAACGAATACTTTTAAAAGCGGGCGATAGGGTTTTAATCTTGGGCGAAGACCCCCGCGTGGTTTTGGAAGTAGCCAAGGCTATGGCTTTGGGTCAGCCCCAATTTCCCCTCAGTTTTGGAGAAAACCTTCTGGCGGTTTTAAAAAAGGGGGAACTCTACTACCTTAGGGAGTATTACTACATATGGAAACACTCCCGCATTAAAAATATTATTCTCTTTTCCGACATAAAGGACAAAACCCCCCTCAAATGGGAAATAAAAGATGACAATTTTCTAAAGGCGTTAATTTTGGAAAATCCGGCCCGCTACGGCATTATTACCGATAAAAAGCTTCAGGGGTATTTCTCCGCGGGGTTGGTATCGGCCCCCTATCGTAGAAGGGGTTTCCTCCTACTTCATAACTACAACCTTAGGAAACTTTTTGCCCAAGAAACCCCCTTTTTAATCCCCCGTCTAAGTTTTCCCTACAGGAAAATTTTGGTTTCCCTAAATTGCGAAAACCCCCAAGGGATGATAGAACAAGTTTTTGAACTCTTCCAGCTTTTGGACGGAGAAAAATTAACCTTTGTCGTTATTACTCTGCCCAGTCTTCTTCTACCCGAAAAGGAAAAATTAAAGGTAGAAAAGGCCCTCTCTCTGGTTGAGGATTATATAAAGCTATACGGACTTAGAAGTAAGGTTGAAATCATCCGCCGAGAGGGAAACCCTAAAAGGGAAATCCTAAAACTTTTGGAGAAACACGACCTTTTGGTGGTAGGTTTCTTACCCCGAAAGGTGGGTCTTTTTGAACCTTATACACCCTACCTCTTGGCAAAATCATCGAGAAAGTCGGTTTTAGGTATCCCCACCGAAAAGGCAGAGGAGGTAACGTAAAATGGAAAAACAAATTTTTTCCCTCATATTGATAACTTTGGGGGTTTTTGTAATCCCCTTTCTTTCACCCTTTTTGAGAATTCCCGTTGCGGTGGGTGAACTCCTATACGGTATGGTTTTGGTCCCCCTAATGGATAAGGCCGATTTGGAGGTTATAAACTTCCTTTCCTTCCTCGGGTTTTCCCTTTTAATGTTTTTGGCGGGTTTGGAGATAGATTGGAACAAGTTGGAAACTTTAAAAGCGAGGGAGAAACTGGTTATAGCCTTGGTAGTCGCGTCTAACTTTTTATTGGCCGGCTTGGCGGTTAAGGTTTTAAAACTATCCGTCGAGGCGGTTCTCATCTTAGGAGCTTTGGGAATAGGTTTAATGCTTTCCGTCCTAAGGGAACTGAAAATCTCCCCCTACTTCAAACAGATAGTATTGATAACCGGCAGTTTGGGGGAGGTTATCACCCTTTTGGGGCTAACCGTTTACGACCTCCATCTGACCTTCGGGTGGAGTTCCTCCTTTTACCTTTATTTAGCTTTAATAGGGCTTTTCGGACTGTTTTTTGTCTTTCTCCTAAAGGTTATAAATCTATTGGTGTGGTATTACCCAACGCAGGTAGCCTCCCTTATAGCGGAAGAAACCAAAGCGGCGGTAGACATAAGGGCGAGTTTTGCCCTAATGCTCCTTTTTATGGCCTTCACCTCCTTTATCCACGTTGAACCCATTTTGGGGGCCTTTATAGCGGGAACCCTCTTGGGGTTCATCTTTAGGGAAAAGAAACAATTTGAGGCCAAACTCTCCTCTTTTGGCTACGGTTTTCTTATACCCTTTTTCTTCGTCCAAGTGGGGTTTTCCTTCGACTTTTCCTCCCTTTCGGTGCTCTTCTTACAACTTTCCGTGGTTATACTTGTAGCGATTTTCGTTATAAAAGTCCTCTCCTCCGCTTGGTTTAAATTACTCGGTTTTTCAACCAAGGAGATTCTTTTGGCGGGGCTGCTGTTTTCCTTTCCTTTTACCGTTCTCATAGCGATTGGAAAAATACTCCACGAAAAGGGGGTATGGGACAGCTCCAACTTTGCCCTTATAGTTTTAATAACGGTAATAAGTAGTATACTATTTCCCGTAGCGGTTAAATTTCTCTCTTCCAAAGAGAGTTCCGCCTAAAACTCCCTTATCCTTTATACCTTTGATGTCGGAAAGATTAAAAAAAAACTTTCTAAGCGGGAATAAACTCCTCGTCTCTTACGCTATGGTCGGTTACCCCGACTTTGAAAGTTCCCTAAAAACCTTTGAACTTCTTATAGAAAGCGGTAGCGATATTATAGAAATCGGATATCCCTTTTCCGATCCCGTTGCGGACGGCTCCACCATACAGGTAGCCCACGAAAAGGCGTTGGAAAACAAAATAGGTTTTAAAGAGGTGCTCCGGGCGGTGGAACTTTTGCGCTCCAAATACCCCGAAGTCCCCTTAATAGTTATGACCTACTACAATCCCATTTTTAAAATAGGTTTGGAAAAATTTGTCTCCTCTTTTAAATCGGCGGGAGCGGACGGATTTATAGTTCCCGACCTGCCCCCCGAAGAGAGTGGAGAGCTTAAAAAACTCGCGGATGAAAACGGTCTCTCCCTTATTATGCTCGCCGCCCCCACCTCCCCCGAAAGGAGGTTAAGACTGATATGCCAAAGGACGGGGGAATTCACCTATTTCGTATCGGTAACAGGTATCACCGGCGAAAGGGATACCCTACCTCTGGAAAACCTGAAAAGAAAGATCCAAGTTTACCGCAGGGTGTGTAACAAAAAAGTTGTCGTAGGCTTTGGAATATCCAAAAGGGAACAGGCCAAACTTATAAGCTCTTTGGCCGACGGTATAGTGGTTGGAAGCCTCTTTGTAAAACTTTCGGGCAAAAGAGACTTTGAAGGCCTAAAAAAGGCGGTAAAAGAACTAAAGGAAGGACTTTCCACGGCGTCTTAAGATTTTCCCTTTTATGCACCCTTTTATAGAAATCTTTGGGCTAAAGATACCCTCCTACGGTATCCTTTTACTCCTCGCAACCCTCACGGGTTACCTATCGGTAATTTACTTTTCCCGCAAAGAGGGTCTTGAAACCAAAAAGTTGGAAAACCTCTTTTGGGTAACCTTTCTTTCCGCCCTTTTGGGGGCAAGGGTTTTTTACGCGGTGGAACACAACCTTTCGTTTAAGGAATTCCTTAAAGTTTGGGAAGGGGGATTGGACTTTTTTGGCGGTTTTATCTTTGCCTTAATAACCGTTGTAGTTGGGTCCCTTTACTACCGCCTTCCCCTTTGGAAGGTGGCGGACGTTGCGGGTATATCCCTTTTACTTGCCCATTCGGTGGGAAGGCTTTCCTGCTGGCTGGCGGGGTGTTGCTACGGCAAACCTACCGACCTTCCCATAGGGGTAGTTTTTCCGCCCCAATCGGTAGCACCTTCGGGAATCCCCCTATATCCCACCCAACTTATGGAGGCGACTGGAAATTTTATAGGTTTTCTAATTTTGTTTTTTCTCTACAGAAGGGGAAAACCCTTTGACGGGGCTATTTTTTCCCTCTACCTCATTTGGTATGGAATTGAAAGGTTCCTTCTGGAGTTTGTCAGAGGCGTTACCCCTTCCATCCCGGGTTTGGGACTTACCTGGAACCAAATAGTTGCGGGGGGAATGGTTTTGTTTGCCATCATTCTTTTGCTCTACCGCAAAGGGAAATGAAACGGGGTACTTTATCCTCATACCGGGAATGAGGTAACCCCACCTTAGGGAGGGGTTATACTTTATTAACTCCTTTTTGGAAACTCCCAACTTTTTTGAAATTCCCGATAGAGTGTCATTAAACCAAACAAAATAGAAGTCCACCAAAGGCTTGTCCTTTAAAGTTGGATAAAAATTAGCCACCCTGTAGGGTTTTACCTCCTTAAACCCCTTTTGTTTTGCCAATTCCAAAGCCCTATCAAAGTTTAGTATGGAGTAAATTTTCCAATAGAGGAAGTTGTTTTCCTTTTTTAACTCCCTTAGTTTCCTTAGCAGTTTATACTGTTCAAGCTTTAATTTGTTAATGTAAACCGAATACAGGCCGCCTATAAGCCACATTAAAAGGGAGAGAAGGAGGAGTAAAAACCTCATTTACCGATTAAAGGGCGTTGGGATCGGGTTGATTTTCATGCTCTTGTCCCTCTTGACCGTCGCCTAAGAACTTCAGTTCAATCCTTTCGGAAGGAATTATAGTTGTTATGGCGTGTTTAAATACGAGGGTTTGGTTCCTTCCGTCGTCCAAAAGAATTGTATAGGTGTCAAAGGAGCGAATTCTTCCCTGCAAACGGATACCGTTTACCAAATAAACGGAAACCCTAACTTTTTGCTTCCTTGCGGTGTTTAAAAATGTTTCCTGCAATTTGTAAGGCATAATTTTTACCTCCGTTTTTATTGTTTTGAAGTCTATTTATCATACTCCAAAAAATCAAAAAGCGTATTTGTCAAAGGTAGCATTAAATAGTTAATGGAAACCGTTAGGAGTATGACCGGTTTCGGTAGGGCTTACTACCGGGATGAAAACCTAAAATTGGTTGTGTTAATAAAATCGGTAAACGCCAAAGGTTTGGAAATTTCGGTTCGCCTCCCCAAGGAGGTTTCCGTTTACGAAAAGGACCTTCGCAGTCTTATAAAGGGGCGTGTCCACCGCGGAAGTGTTTCCGTTTCCGTCCAATTGGAGTTTTTTAAGGTGAAACCCTCGGTTAAAATTTCCGATTTGGCGGAAATTGTAGATGAGATAATAGCATCAACCCGCCGTATAGGTTTAAATATCTCCGACGATTTGACACTCCAATTGGCCTTTAAATTTTACAATCCCGCCGTTTTGGAGGAAAACATAGCGGAAAGCGATGAATTTAAACAACTGTTTTTCTCTATAGTTGATAAAGCCCTATCCGATTTTATCCAAAGCAAAATAGAAGAAGGGAAAAACCTATTGAACGATATAGAAGGTCAGTTGGAGATCTTGGAAAAACTTTTAAAGGAAGTTAAAGGCAAAAGCGAAATTTTAACCAATAGGGCAAGGGAAAAACTTTTAACCAAGGCGAGGGAAATCCTGAGTCAAGACAACAGCGGGGTTGTAACCCAAGAATTGAAACTTCTATTGGAGAGGTTAGATATAAACGAGGAAATACAACGGCTCGAGAGCCACATAAACCTCTTCAGGGAGGAACTGAAAAATGGTGCTCCAATAGGAAAAAAATTGGAGTTTATAACCCAAGAGATGTTAAGGGAGGTAAACACAATGGGGAATAAACTGCCCGACCTCTTTCCCCTAAATGTAGAAATGAAAACGGCGATAGACAAAATAAGGCAACAGGTTGCCAACTTGGAGTAACCTACTTTTTACCTTTTTTGGCGATATCAAAAAGGGTTTTGGGTTTTTCCGAGCTTCCGAGGTTTTTCCAACCATTTACAAGCTCTTCGGGGTTAAAGGTTGTTATATGTTTACCCTCTCTGAGGATTTCGGTATTTACGTAAGGCTCTAAGAGTTTTAAAAATTCCTCCTCATTAATAATCTTTACCTGTTTGAGCCGTTTTGCCTTTGAAAGTTTGGTTTTTCCGGGGTTTTCTCCTACCACTAAATAAGTGGTCTGAGAGGTTACCGAATTGGAAAATCTGCCTCCCAAAGTTTCCACTATTTGACCCGCAACTTCCCGAGAGCAACATCTCAAGGTTCCCGTAAATACGAAAACCTTACCGTCAAAAACATTAAATCTTTTTCCCTCTTCCTCCGTTTTGGATAGTTTTACCCCCGCCCTTTCCAGTTTTTTAAGAACTTCTAAGTTCCTCTCGTTGGAGAAAAATTCTTTTATACTCTTTGCGACCACGAAACCTATACCTTCAATAGCGGTTATTCTTTCCAAGGGAAGTTTGGTAAGGTCCCAAATGGATTTTATCTTTTCCGCAATTTTCTTGGCGGTGGTAGCCCCTACGTAACGGATTCCCAGTCCGTATAAAACCCTCCACAGGGGGCGATTTTTGGATGCTTCTATTTGCTCTAAAAGGTTTTGGGCTTTTTTGACCCCCCAACCGGGAAGTCTAAGGAGGTCGGTTAGCTTTAGGTAGTAAATATCTCCTATATCTTTTACCAAGCCGTGGTTAAAAAGCTGTTTTGCGGTCATCTCCCCCAAACCCCTTATGTCCATTGCATCCCGTGAAGCCCAGTGTCGTATCCTTAAAATCGCCTGGGCTGGACAGGCGATGTTTACACATCTCCAAGCAACCTCTCCGGGGAGCTTTACGAGGGGCGAACCGCAAGAGGGGCAATCTTTAGGAAACTCTATGGGTTCTTCGTTTCCCGTCCTTCGCTCTTTTAAAACGCGGTCTATATAAGGAATGACACCTCCCGCCCGAACCACGACTACCCAATCCCCTTTACGGATATCCTTTTCCTTTATGAAATCTTCGTTAAAGAGGGAGACCCGGGATACTACTACACCGCCGATTTCTACCGGTTTTAGCTCTCCAACGGGTGTAACCACACCCGTTCTTCCCACCTGAAAGGTTACATTTATAAGTTGCGTAATCCCTTCGTCGGGTTTGAATTTATAAGCTATTGCCCAACGCGGGTGGTGGGATGTAAAACCTAATTTTTCCCAATAGGAGGTTCGGTTTACCTTTATTACCATACCGTCCAAGTCAAAGGGGTAATTCTTTTTCTTTATTTCCCATTCTTTGCAGTAGGCAATAACCTCCTCTATGTTTTTGCAAACCTTTATTTCGTTAATAGGGGTTTTGAAACCCAAATTGTGGAGCATCTTTATAGCTTCATAGTGGGTTTCGGGTATAATCTTTTCCCCTTTCCCGTTTTGGGCGAAAGATAGTTGGTAAACCACAGCAACCAAATTTCTTTTGGCCACCTCTTTGGGGTTTTGGAGGCGAATGGAACCGGCTGCGGCGTTGCGCGGATTGGCAAAGGGGGGAAGTCCCTCCTCTATCCTTTCCTCGTTGAGCTTTTTAAAAGTTTCCTTGTCTATTAAAACTTCCCCGCGAAGTTCCGCCAACTTTATTCCGTATTTGGAGAATTCCGCCCTTAGGGGAATCGTTTTTATAGTCCGCAAATTGTTGGTAATATCCTCTCCCCTTTTGCCGTCTCCTCGGGTAGCCCCCCTTACAAATAGGTCGTCTTTGTAGATAAGGGCGATTCCCGCCCCGTCGTATTTGGGTTCAACACAATATTCAACTTCATTAACCCCTAAAAGTTTCTTAACCCTTTGGTCCCACTCCCTTAAGTCCCTTTCCGAATAGGTGTTTTCCAAAGAAAGCATAGGGGTAAGGTGTTCCACCGTGGGAAACTTTTCCGTAATTTCATTAGCCACCCTTTGGGTGGGACTGTCGGGGGTAACCAATTCGGAAAATCTCTCCTCCAACCTCTTTAATGCGTGAAAGAGGCGGTCATAATCGTAGTCGCTTATAACCGGTGCGGCTTGCACGTAATACTTGTAATCGTGAAACCTTATAACCTCCCGCAGTTCTTCAATAACCTTTTTAGCCCTCTCCTTGTCTTCAAGTTTTTCTATTTCTCTTAAGTGTTCCAAGAGGCGATAGGTTTTCTCTAGAAGTTGTTTCTCTTGTTCTTTTGTATACATTCTAAGGATTTGAGTATAGAAATCTTCTAAAAGTGATATTTTTTAAATTTAGAAACTCCCTTGGGACAGATAGAGGAGTTAAAAGAAAAAGAAAGGACACTTACTGGATTCCCAATTCCCTTTCCTTATCAACAACTGTTTTTATAGTTTTTAGAACCGCGTCGGGGTTTATAGATATTGTGTCTATTTCCTGTTCAACGAGCCAGGCCGCAAACTCGGGAAAGTCCGAAGGTGCCTGACCGCAAATACCAACCTTTCTTCCGTATTTTTTTGCCGTTTTGATGATATGTTCTATAGCCCTTTTCACCGCGGGATTTCTTTCATCGTAAAGGTAGGCAACCAGTCCGCTGTCGCGGTCTAGTCCCAATGTAAGCTGTGTAAGGTCGTTGGAACCTATGGAAAATCCGTCAAAAACTTCCGCGTATTTATCCGCCAGAAACACGTTGGAGGGTAATTCCGCCATAACGTAAACTTGGAGATCGTCTTTACTTTTTTCAAGTCCGTATTCCTTCATAACTTCAAGAACTTTTTTTCCTTCCTCGGGAGTTCTACAGAAAGGTATCATTACTATGGCGTTTTTAAGGCCCATTTTGTTTCTTACGCGGAGCATAGCTTGAACTTCCATCCCGAAGGCTTCCCTAAAGATTTTGGAGTAATACCTGGAGGCGCCCCTAAAACCGAGCATCGGGTTTTCCTCTTCGGGCTCAAAGAGTTGCCCACCTATTAAGTTTGCATATTCGTTGGACTTAAAGTCGGAAAATCTCACTATAACGGGGTTGGGGTAAAAGGCCGCCGCTATTTTTGCCACACCGTAGGATAGTTTCTTAACATAGTAGGTAATTTTGTCTTCATACCCAAAAGTTAGGTCTTCTATATCCCCTATAAGTCTTTTTAAGTTAATCCTTCTGTTATCCTTTCCTAGAGCCAGTTTTTCTTTTAATTTGCCATTGGCAAAAGCGTAGATTGCCCTAAATTGAACCCACCCTTTGGAGTCTACCAATCCCGCTTCCTTAAGGCGGTTGTAAAGCTCTTTTATGTCTTCAAAGTGCAGGAGTGCCAATGGATGAATTTTTATATAGTTATTGATAATAAACTCTTCCCTTGCCAGACCTACCCCATCAACCGGTAGATAAGCATACCTGAATACTTTATTGGGGTTGGCTACGTTTACCAAAATTTTTGTTTTCTTTGGTTTCTCTACTTTGGTTAGGTCTACCTCTTCCACTTCAAAGTCCAATACCCCCGCATAAACGTATCCGATCTCTCCTTCTGCGCAGGATACGGTAACCTCTTCACCATCTTTTAAAACTTCGGTCGCATTACCCGTTCCCACAACCGCGGGTATTCCCAATTCCCTTGCCACTATTGCGGCGTGGGCTGTTCTTCCCCCCCTATTGGTCACTATGGCGGAAGCCTTTTTCATAATGGGTTCCCAGTCGGGATCGGTAATGTCGGTAACTAAGACCTCTCCCTCTTTGAAATCCTTAGCCTCTTCAAGGGAGCGTAGAACTCTAACCCTTCCCGTTCCTATCTTATCCCCGACCGCTATACCGGTAACGAGAATCTTTTTTCTCCTCTCCTCCTCGGCGGTCTTAATTTTGTAAACCTTAACGATGTTGGGATTTTTGTTGGCGTGGATAGTCTCGGGACGGGCTTGAACTATAAACAATCTATTTAGTTGTCCATCCTTAGCCCACTCTATATCCATAGGGGCGTATCTGCCCAGTTTCTTAGAGTAGTATTCCTCTATCTTTATAGCCCAATCGGCCAAGGTTAAAATTTCCTCATCGGTTAAGGCAAATTTTTTCTGATCTTCCAAAGGAACGGGAACAACTTTGGTCCTCTCCTCTCCCGCCCCGTAGACCATTTTCAGGTCTTTCTTTCCCAGTTTTTTCTCTATAATTGCCGCGTAACCTTTCTTGAAGGTGGGTTTAAATACCAGATACTCGTCGGGGACTACCTGTCCGCCGACAATCATTTCACCCAATCCGTATATGGCATTTATGAGAACTACATCTCTAAATCCGCTTTCGGTATCCACCGTAAACATCACCCCCGACGCGCCGAGGTCGGAACGCACCATTTTTTGAACCGCTATAGCCAGGGCAACTTTAAAGTGGTCAAAGCCGAATTTTTCCCTGTAAGCTATAGCCCGGGCGGTAAACAGAGAAGCAAAGGCCTTTTTTACGTGAACCAATAGCGAGGCGGCACCGACGACGTTCAAATAGGTTTCCTGTTGTCCCGCAAAGGAGGCATCGGGCAAATCTTCCGCGGTAGAAGAAGAACGAACGGCAACGTCCACATTTTCCATACCGTATTTTTTCCCCAATTCCGCGTAAAACCTCCTTATCTCCTCTTCAAGGTCGGGGGGAAATTCTCCACTCTTTATAAGTTCCCTTATTCGGAAGGCTCTCCTTTCAAGGTCTTCAACATCGTCGATATTGAGCCCCCGAAGTTCCTCCTTAATTTTTTCTCTAAGGTTGTTGTAATCAATATATTTCCAGTAGGCATTGGAGGTTATTGCGAAACCGTCGGGAATTCGGATACCGAGGGGCGTTAGCGCCCTTATCATTTCTCCGAGGGATGCCGATTTACCACCGACAAGGTTTATGTCTTCTATACCTACATCCTTAAACCAAACAACATAGGCCTTATATTTGTCCACAGCGGTCATTATAAACCTCCGCAAGGATTTTCAATTTTAAAAGGGAGTAGGAAGACAAAAGTATGTAGAAATTCCCATTTCATGCCTCTTTAAGGCGGGGTAGTTCACTGTTTCTCTCGTAGGGGTAATTTTTCAAAATCAGCAACCGTTTCAAAAAGCTTTTTAACCCTTTGGAGGAGCGCTATTCGGTTTTTCCTCAACTCTTCCTCTTTAGCCATAACCATAACGTTGTCAAAAAATTGGTCTATAATCCCTTTTAGTTCCGCCAATTTTTCAACCCTTTGGGAGGGAGAGAGACTTTTAAACTCCTCCTCCAGTTGTAGAAGCCGGTTATAAAGTTTCTCCTCGTAGGGTGTTTTCAGTAGCTTTTCATCAACTTCGTAGGTGTCTTTAACCCTGGAGATAATCTTTTTGACCCTTCGGTAGGCTTCTCTAACAGCCGCCAGTTGGGAGGTGTTTAAAATATGCGAAAGCTGTTTTACCGTTTGGGTTATCTCCCCTATTTCAAAACCTCCTCTGGCGGAAACCACCGCATGGACAATTTCCTTACCGTAAACGGGTGAAAGATAGTTTACCACCCTTTGTTTGAAGAATTCTTCTAATTCCCTTACGAGCTCCCCTTTACTAAGTTTTAAGCCCTCAAAGAGGTCGTAGGTTTTCTCAATTAATCCCTTGAGGTCTAAATCTAAGTTCTTACCTTCCACTATTCGGATAATTCCAAGGCATGCCCTTCTCAGCCCCAAAGGGTCGGCGGAGGATTTCGGTTTTTCCCCTATACCGAAATACCCTACGAGGTCGTGAAGTTTATCCGCCAAGGCTAAAACGGTTCCTACTTCGGTTTGAGGGAGTTCGTCTTGGGAACCTTTGGGTTTGTATTGTTCCCAAAGGGCTTTTGCCACCTCCCCGTCTTCCCCTTGGGCTTTGGCGTATACAAAACCCATATAACCTTGCAGTTCGTCCAACTCTTTAACCATTTCGGTAAGGAGGTCGGCCTTGGAGAGGAAGCAGGCCCTCTTTACCTTTTCAACCTTTTGGGGACAAAGGTTTTTGGCTATCTCCTCGCCCAGTTTAATAAGCCGTTGGGTTTTATCGTAAAGGGTTCCCAGTTTGGAATGTTGGACAACCCCTTTTAGTTGGGGAACCAAACTTTCCAAAGGTCTCTTGAGGTCTTCCCTGTAGAAAAAGAGTGCATCCTCAAGGCGTGCCCTTAAAACCTTTTCAAAGCCCTTCCGGACTATCCCCTCTTCTTTTGGAACATTATTGGATATAGCCAGGAATCGGTTTACAACCTCACCGTTCGGTTTCTGGAAACAGAAAAACCTCTGGTGGTGGGCGGAAACGGTTACTATAACAAGAGGAGGAAGTTCTAAATATTTTTCGTCAAAGGAACAAAGTATCGGATAAACGTATTCCACCAAGAAGGTATTTTCCTCGGTAAGTTCCCCCCTAAGGGGAACCCTTGCTTGTAATTTTTCTTCCCACTCGGAGAGAGCTTTTTCTATCTGTTTTTTCCTCTCTTTGTGATCCGCAATTACGTAATTCTCCTTTAAAAGTTTTAGGTATTCTTTGGGGTCTTTAACCTCTATTTTTCTTCCCCTAAAAGTTTCCCCACCGCTTAGAAACCGATGACCGTAGGTGTAGGAGCCACTTTTCAAGTTTCCCCACTTGAATTTAACCACTCTCTTGGAGGTTATAGCCAGAATCCACCTGACAGGGCGTAAAAACAGTTTTCCCGAGGAATCCCACCTCATGTATTTGGGAAAGGGAATATTGTCCAAGATTCGGGGCAGAGCCTTGGCCAAAATTTTTTCCGCAGGTTCCCCGCCAACGATTTTCTCCAACGCCACGTATTCACCCTTACCTTTGGGAAGTATTTTCACCTGCTCCAAAGTGGCACCGTTTCTCTTCAAGAAACCTTCAAGGGCTTTGGTCGGTCTTCCCTTTTCGTCAAAGGCTATATTTTTCGGGGGACCCCAAACGGTTTGGGTCTTTTGGGGTTTTTCCTCCGAAAGCTCTTTTACAAAAACCGCCAATCGGCGGGGGGTTCCAAAAGTTTTTATATCTCCGAAGGTGAGTTCATCTTGCTCCAATAAACCTTTAAGGGATTTCTCCAAGTATTTCAAAGCGGGTTTGACCGAAAAAGCGGGAAGTTCCTCCGTTCCTATTTCAAGTAAAAAGTCCATAGATTGTTATTGTCTTTAGTTTAACCCTAAGGTGATAAAACCACTTTTAAGACCCCCTTCGCGGGGTCTAATATAAGAAAAGAGCAACCATCGGAGGTTTTAGCTATGGTAGATAGGACTCCTTGGATAGAGGGTAGAAAGCGTTTTAAGAATAAAACCCAAATGCACCTTGCCCGCCAGGGAATTATTACCGAGGAAATGAAATACGTAGCCCAAAGGGAGGGCCTTCATCCCGAATTCGTAAGGCGCGAAGTTGCTATGGGGAGAATGATAATTCCCGCCAATATCAACCACCTCCATCTGGAGCCTATGGCTATCGGTAGAAACACCCGAGTAAAGGTCAATGCCAACATAGGAAACTCTTCATTGGCTTCCGACATACCCACCGAAGTGGAAAAGGCCAAAGTGGCTATCAAATACGGTGCGGATACCATAATGGATTTATCAACCGGTGAAGCTATAAAGGAGACCCGAAAGGCTATTTTGGAAGTTTCTACCGTTCCCGTTGGAACTGTTCCGCTATACGAAGCACTAAAGGTTGCGGGTTCTATAAAAGATATGACCGAAGGGCTGATTTTGGATGTTATAGAGGAGCAAGCCAGGGAAGGTGTTTCCTATATGACGATACACGCGGGGATTTTACGCGAACATCTACCCCTTATAAACCACCGAGTTATGGGAATCGTTTCCCGCGGAGGTTCCATCATAGCCCAATGGATGGTGGAACACGGAAAGGAAAACCCCCTTTATACCAACTTTGACAAAATTTGCGAAATTTTTAAGAAGTACGATGTGGCCTTTTCCTTGGGAGATGCCTTGCGTCCCGGTTGTATAGAAGACGCAACCGACGATGCTCAACTGGCGGAACTGAAGGTTTTGGGAGAACTAACCGAAAGGGCGTGGAGGCACGACGTTCAAGTTATGGTAGAAGGGCCCGGACACGTTCCCCTAAACGAAGTTGAATTTAATATGAAAATACAACAAATTTGGTGTCACGAAGCCCCGTTCTATGTTTTGGGACCGTTGGTACTGGACGTTGCACCGGGATATGACCACATCGGGAGCGCTATAGGTGGAGCTTTGGCGGGATGGAAAGGGGCGGCTATGCTCTGTTACGTTACCCCCAAAGAGCACTTGGGACTTCCCGATATAGAAGACGTAAAACAGGGGGTAATAGCCTACAAAATCGCCGCCCACGCTGCGGACTTAGCCAAAAATTGGCCCGGTGCAAGGGATTGGGACTTGGCAATGTCAAAGGCAAGGTTTAACTTCGAATGGGAAAAACAGTTTGAATTGGCGCTAGACCCCGAAACGGCGAGAAATTTCCACGACGAAGCCCACGGGGGAGAAGGATTTAAATCGGCAAAATTCTGTTCCATGTGCGGAGCCCAATTTTGCGCCTACAGAATATCCCAAGACGTTATGCTGTCTATAAACGACCAAGGGGAGTTTACCGTTTTGGATGAAAAAGAAAAATCTCTATTGGACGGCAATTTCTTGGCACCTTAAGGGTTTAAACTTTAAAAACCCTATATGGGGAAAATCCTTTTTTTCCTTTTAGGTATCCTTTTGGTAATTCTCTCTTTTGTTCCCTTTTACCTGATAGATTCGTCTTTCTTCCAAGGGGAAAAGATAACCTTTAAAAAAGTCTACTTTCCCCCCACACCCGAAATTTTTCAACCTACCGATAAGGTTTTGGTGGTCCGTTTGGCGTCCGACCCCAAGACTTTAAACCCCGCTTTGGTACAAGAAACCAGCTCTTCCGCGGTAATAGATAGTCTCTTTAGCGGGCTGGTAAAAATAGATCCAACGACCTTAGGGGTAAAACCCGACTTGGCTATCTCTTGGAAGCCTTCGGAAGATGGTAAAATTTGGACTTTCCACCTCCGCAAAGGGGTTCGCTGGAGTGATGGAAAACCCTTTACCGCAGATGATGTGGTATTTACCTTTCAAGAGGTCTATTTCAATCCCCAAATTCCCACCCCTATAAGGGACACCCTATTGGTGGAGGGAAAACCTTTTAAAGTTGAAAAAATTGACAACTACACCGTTAGATTTATTCTGCCTAAAACCTTTGCACCCTTTTTGAGAACTTTAACGGTACCGATACTCCCCAAACACAAGCTGGAAAAATCGGTAAAGGAGGGAAACTTTTTAAGGGCTTGGAACGTAGATACACCACCTAAGGAGATTGTCGGAACCGGTCCCTACCGTCTAAAAGAATACGTAAAAGGCGAACGAGTGGTTTGGGAGGCCAACCCCTACTATTATGAGAAAGACTCCAGAGGAAACCGACTTCCCTACATAAAAATTAAAGTGGGGCTAATCGTTCCCGACCCCGATACCGCCCTTATGAAGTTTATAGCGGGAGAAATCCACCTCTTGGGTATAGGGGCAAAGGAACTTTTGACCCTCTTTGTTAAGGCGAAAGAAAAACCCATAAGTGTTTACGACCTCGGGGCAACCCCTTCTTTGACCTTTTTGGTTTTCAATCAAAATCCCAATGCGGACATTCCCAAATACAAAATTAATTGGTTTAGAAATCCCCAATTCCGCTGGGCCATATCTTATGCTATGGACCGCATTGGGATAGTAAATTTGGTTTACGGCGGTTTGGCAAAACCCTTATACGGTCCCGTATCCCCCGCCAACAGGTGGATATACGACTCCAAACTCTTTCCTCCCATCCCTTACGATCCAAAAAAGGCCCAACAACTTCTAGAGGAAATAGGTTTCAAAGACCGCGATGGAGATGGTATTTTGGAAGACCCCCAAGGGTATAAGCTTGAAATAATCCTCCTGACCAATGCGGGAAACAAAGAACGGGAAGCTATAGGAAATATTATTAAACAGGACCTGGAGAAAATAGGGATAAAGGTTTACTTCCAACCTTTGGACTTTAACAACTTGGTTCGGCTCCTTACCAGCCCTCCCTACAGGTGGGAGGCGGTTATTATAGGACTGACCGGTTCGGTAGATCCCCACTTTGGACGCAATGTGTGGTGCAGTTGGGGAAGTCTCCACATGTGGTATCCCCTGCAGAAAAAACCCTCCACCCCTTGGGAGGAAAAGGTTGATAGGCTCTTTGAGGAAGCGTCTGTTACCTTAGACCCCGAAAGGAGAAAGAAACTCTACCAAAACGCTTTTAGGCTTATTTATGGGGAGCAACCTATGGTGTTTATAGCCACACCCGACGAACTTATGGCATCGTGGAATTTCGTTAAAAACTTCCACCCTTCGGTGTGGGGTTTTTGGAAACCCCTTTATATGTATCTAGAGTAATTACTGCGATGGAAAATCCTCCATCCGCAATTTTTTCCTTAGTTTTGCCCCCGGTGGGTCAAGCCAACCAAAGTTTTGCAAAAGAAAAAAAGAGTTAATGGATAAGTTCTCCCATTCTGAAAATGGGTAAGTATAGTGCTATTAGAATAAATCCCACTATCGAACCTATTACCACCATCATTAGGGGTTCTATCATTGAAATTAAACCATCTATGGTTGCTTTAACCTCGTCTTCGTAAAAGTCGGCTAAGCTCTCAAGCATATTGTCTAGCTGACCGGTCTCCTCACCAATCTTTAACATAGCTATCAACATACGGGGGAATTTTCCCGTTTTTTCAAAAGCTCTCCAAAGGGGCTCTCCCTGCAATACGCTATCGCGAATCTTTTCCAAAGCCTCCTGATAAACCATATTTCCCACCACTTTACTGGAAAGCTCCAGTGCCCTTTCAATTGAAACACCGGCGGAAAAGAGGGTTGCAAAAGTTCTGGAAAACTTTGCCAATGCACCCTTTACGAAAAGCTGGCCGAATAGAGGTAGTCGGAGAAGAAGCCAATGAACCGCCCACCTGAAGCGGGGAACAAATCTATAAAGCAGACCAAAAAAGGCTATAAAAACGATAATACCGCCTAAAAAGTAAAGTATGTTCTGTTGTAACCAATTGGAGATGTTTATAAGCATCTGGGTAGGAGCGGGAAGTTCCCCTCCTAAGGACTTGTATATTTGGGCAAAGGTAGGAACCAGAAAATAGATAATACCGAATGTTATTAACACCGCAGCGGTAAATACAAAACCGGGGTAAAAGGATGCGGACTTAATCTTGTTAATGATTTCCGAAATGCGTTTGTAGTATTCGGAAGCCCTTTTAAGGACGAGGTCTAATTGACCAGTTTCTTCTCCTACTTCTACCATACTTACGAAAAAATCATCGAATTTCTTTCGCTTTTTAAGGGCTGTTGAAAATCTCTCACCACTTCTAATTTCCTCAGCTATTTTTACCAGTTCCTTTTTGAGGTAGGGGTTATCTATAGACTCCGCTACCAGCTCTAACGCATCGACCAACCCGACTCCCGCTTCCACCAAGGCTGCCAACTGCTTACTCAAGATGGCTAAATCCTTATAGGTAACTTTTGAAGGGGTTAAAGAGATTTCTATTTGCCAAAAGGGACGGTTGTCTCCATCCGCAGGGTTTCTCTCTATTGGGGTTTCCTCCCTTTTTGTTTTTTTCTTTTTACCTTCTACTTCCCTCAGCCTTACGACAACTAACCCCGCCTTCGTCAATTCTCTAAAAGCTTCCGACTTGTTGGGAGCCTCCAATACGTCTGCAACCCTTTTTCCGTTTTTATCTATGGCGTAATACTCAAATTTGGGCACGGTTTAAACCTCCTCGGTGAGGTGAGCTATTTGAGAGTAAGGAATACCTAAAAGTTTGGCCAGTTCCATAGGGTCGGGCGAATACCTGACGGCTGTTTCAAGGGTTATTAGTCCCTCGTTATAGAGTCTAGCAAGGGATTGGTTCATAGTTTGCATTCCCGTTTGGGATTGCCCACTCTGCATAAGGGAGTAAACCTGTTGAAGCTTGTTTTCCCTTATAAGGTTTCTTATGGCTTTGTTGGGTATAAGTAACTCGTAAGCCAAAACCCTACCACCCCCTATTTTGGGAACGAGCCTCTGCGAAATAACACCCGCAAGGGTAAAAGAAAGTTGTATCCTAATCTGTTCCTGCTTTTCGGGAGGAAAAACGTCCACTATACGGTTTATAGTGGATACCGCGGTATTGGTGTGGAGAGTTCCAAAAACCAAGTGTCCCGTTTCCGCCGCCCGAAGGGCGGTTTCTATCGTTTCGGTATCCCTCATCTCACCCACCATAATCACGTCGGGGTCTTCCCTGAGCGCGGCACGGAGGGCCTGGTTAAAATCGGGAGCGTCGGTTCCCACTTCCCTTTGGTTAATAATTCCCTTTTTGTGTTTAAAGAGGTATTCAATGGGGTCTTCAATGGTTAAAACGTGATGGGGAAAGTTCTCCAAAATATAGTCTATCATCGCCGCAAGGGTTGTAGACTTACCCGAACCGGTGGGACCCGTTACCAAAACCAACCCCATAGACTTATGGCAGAGGTCTATTATTCTCTCGGGAAGACCTAGATCCCTGTAATGGGGTATTTTGGCGGGCAGTGTCCTAAATACCGCCGCAACCGTTCCCCTTTGGTAAAAGGCGTTAACCCTAAACCTTCCAACCCCCGGAACGCCGAAGGAAAAGTCTACCTGCCCCCTTTCCTCCAACTCCTTGCGGTAGCGCTCTTTCATTATTTCAAAAATCAGCTTCTTGGACATGTCGGGGGTTATCATCGGAAATCGGGTAAGTTCCTGAATTTTTCCGTCAATCCTTACCCTCGGTTTGGTTCCTACCGTTATATGTATATCGGAAGCTCCCTGCTTTACCGCATCCTCCAGTATCTCGGTTATGTAGACTTCCGCCATTAGACCACCTCCATTTGTATATGTATATCAATAATTTACTGTCGGCGGTAAACCACACGTGACCACCTCTTATTATGAATACTTTCATGCGTATTTTGGTCACCGGCGGGGCGGGATTTATAGGTTCAAACCTAGTAAGGGAACTTCAAAAAACTTACCCCGAAGCGGAAATAGTCGTTGTGGACAACTTCACCAGCGGTTGCTTTGAAAATATAACCGACTTTAAAGGGGAATTCGTCACGGGAGACATCTCCAAAAGGGAATTTTGGGAGTATATGGCTAAAAACTACCGCTTTGACGTAGTTTTCCACCAAGCGGCCATTACGGATACCACCGTAACCGACCAGGAACTTATGATGCTTGTAAACACCCAAAGTTTTAAATACCTCCTTGACGCAGCCCTTAAAAGGTGGAATGCAAAGGTTATATACGCCTCCTCCGCCGCGGTTTACGGAAATTGCCCCGCCCCTATGAGGGAAGAGGGGTGTCTAAAGCCGGAAAACGTTTACGGTTTTTCCAAATTAATGGTGGATAGGCTCGCCCAAAAGTATTTGAAACTCTTTCCCGATGTCTCCATTGTAGGTTTAAGGTATTTTAACGTTTACGGACCCGGTGAAGGTTGCAAAGGGAAGTTTGCCAGTATGATTTACCAACTGGCCCTTAAGATGATAAGGGGTGAAAAACCCCGACTCTTTAAGTGGGGAGAGCAAAAGAGGGATTTTGTATATATAAAGGACGTAATAAAGGCTAACCTTTTGGCTATGGAAAGGGACGTTAGGGGCATTTTTAACATCGGCAGCGGTAAAGCCCGCTCCTTTAACGAGCTGGTGGCCATACTAAACGAGGTTTTGGGAACCTCCCTTGAGATTGAATACTTTGACAATCCCTACAAGTTCTATCAAAACCACACCGAAGCCGACTTAACGAAAAGTCGAAAAATATTGGGCTACAACCCCGAATGGTCTCTAGAAGAAGGGGTTAGAGACTACATTAAAGGTTACCTAAAAAACAACCTGTGAACAATTCCCTTTGGGGGATTTTGACATGTTATTTGAAGTCATAAAAAGGGACGGACGGGTAGAACCTTTTGACACAAAAAAAATAGAAAAGGTTATTAAAGTTTGCGCCAAAGGGCTTAATATAGATCTCCAAAAGTTTTCCCAAAAGTTGGCTCTCTTTTTAAAACCCCGAATGACCACCCGAGAAATTCAACACAACCTAATAACCGCGGCGATATCTCTAATAGTTACGGAAGAAAATAAAGAAGATTGGAGTAGATTTGCCAATAGACTGATTTTGGTTGACTTCAAAAAAGAGATACGGGTAAGGAGAGAACAGAAGTATAAAGCGGAGGTAACCCGTTACGGTTTCTTTGCCAACTTTGAGGACTTTTACAGGTTTTTAAAGGAATACATCGCCAAAGGGGTGTACTCCAAGCTCTTTTTGGAAATACCCACCGATGTTCTTAAAGAGCTTTACTACAAAATCTTTGACAAAGAGAATTTCTCCAACCCCCTTTGGAATAGAGCCAAACACATGCAAACCCAGAAATTTATCCGCTCCTACCTTACGGAGGAAAATAACTTTCCCATAGAACTCCCCGAGGAGGTTTGGTTCCTGCAATCCCTTTTGGGGTTTCTGCCGTCGGTTAAAAACTACGGTAGTGATTGGAAAGACTACAAACAGAAGGTGCTCCGGCATTACACCTACCTTTCGGAGTTTCTCATAATTCCCGCAACACCGCAAATGTTAAATCTAAGGAGGGCCAAGGCTAACCTTTCCAGTTGCTTTATTTTGGACGTAAACGACAACACCGAAAGTATAGTTCACACCCAAAGTCAAATTGCCCAAATATCCCGAAATGCGGGAGGGGTAGGTCTTTATATAGGGAAACTACGCCCTTCGGGAAGTTGGATAAAGGGCAACAGGGGAAAAGCCAACAAAATAACCGATTGGGTAAAAATATACGAAGCTACCGTAAACGCCTTTAACCAACAGGGAAAACGCAAAGGCTCTCTAACCGCAGCCCTCCCCGTTTGGCATAAAGACATTTTGGATTTCTTGGAAGTTATAGACTTAGATATCGGAGAGGTAACAAAAAAATCTCCCGATGTGTTTACCCAAGTGGTTATTCCCGACTTTTTCTT
>DTXZ01000014.1 GCA_012962155.1 Aquificales bacterium | reverse complement strand
TTTTAAAACATAAATATAATCCTTACCTAAAAGTGTTAACTTTTCTATATCTTTTTCAGTAATGATATGTCCTTTTTTAAATGCTCTTCCTTTAAAAGGGAGTATAAAAGATCTATTTGAGAGCTATTTAGAAGCTCTTTTAAAGTTTTCTTTATAAAATTTTTCCTTCCGATGTTCGTAGTATTCCACAATTTCGCCTCGCAAATAAAGTTAGAGGAAATGGCGAGAACTGCCCTCGCCTATGGGGCTAAACTGGTAGTTGTGTCCAAGGCTACGGGTATGGCGGCTCAAGCCGGTATTCCTACCGTAAGTAGATTGGTTTTCGAAAAAGGGGGAAGACTTTTGGTAACCCACACTCTAGAAGAGGCATTGGAACTTTTAAAACCTAAAAAGGTTTACCTAATTACCGACTTAGCCCAAGAGGAACTCAATAAGGAAGAGATCGAAGAAGGAAACGCTTACGTCTTTTTCGGAAACTATCCCATTAGAAAGGAAGAGGCGTTGGGAGAGAAAAGATATATTTCTCCTAAGGGTGTTTCCGAAGTTGCCCAAGTTTGTCTCCTCTTTGAGAGGAAATAGGAGCATCCCCTATGGGCGTTTCCTTTTTAGAAATTCCTCTAGTGGAAAGATTTTTAACCCTTACCGAAGAAAGTCTTAAAAAGTTTATAGACTCCCAAGTAAGGGCCATAGTGGAAGTCGGAAACTACATAGTAGAGGGAGGAGGAAAAAGACTCCGTCCTCTGCTGCTACTTTTAATCGCCAAAGGCGGGGGGTTGGAGAACAAACATTTGGAGGAAAGGGGAGTCCCCCTCGCGGTTGGTATTGAGTATATTCACACCGCATCGCTTTTGCACGACGATGTGGTGGATAATTCCCAAAGGAGAAGGGGGAGACCATCCGCCCATACGCTTTTTGGAAATGCGGTTTCGGTTCTAACGGGAGACTACATGTATGCCACCGCCCTATACCTATATTCGATTTACGGCACCCCCAAGATGATAGAGGTGGTTTCTAATGCGGTCCGTCTAATGGCAGAGGGTCAGGTTTTGGAACTCAAAAAGGTGGGCGAACTTATAGACGAAAAAACCTATTTTGAAATTATTGACGGAAAGACCGCCGTTTTATTTGGAGCTTCTGCCGCCGTGGGGGCTTTGGCTTCCCCTAACTTAAGGGGAAGTTATAAAGATTTTTGGAATTTCGGGCTTTACTTAGGTAGGGCTTTCCAACTTATAGATGACGCTTTAGATTACGAAGGGTCGGAAACCCAATTGGGAAAACCGGTCGGTCAAGATCTAATGGAGGGAAAAACCACCTACCCACTATTGGTAATTTTACAAAAAATAGGAGATATCCAAGAGGTTAAAAGGATTCTGTTAAACGGCTCCCCCGAGGAATTAAAAAACTTGGTAAACCTCGTAAGGGAGCTTGGAGGGGTGGAGAAAACCAAAGAGAGGGCGAGAAGGGAACTTTCCCGGGCAAAAGAAATCTTAAATAGGTCAAAACTCCAAGGAGAAGTTAGAGAAATTTTGAATCAAATGGTAGATTTCATTGCGGAAAGAACCTACTAAAAGCTTTCCTCTTCATCTTTCATAAGTTTGTAAACTATTCCGTCGGTTAAAGCTTTCCAAGAAGCCTCTATTATATTTTCGTGAACGCCTACGGTAGCCCATTTTTTCTTTCCGTCGGTAAACTCTATTAGAACTCTTACCTTAGCCTCCGTTCCAGCGGTTTCGTTTACAATTCTCACCTTATAGTCTATGAGTTTTACTTCCGAAATTGAGGGATAAAATTCTTTTAAGGCTTTACGCAAAGCTCGGTCTAAAGCGTTTACAGGCCCATTTCCAAGGGAAGCGGTATGCTCTTCAAACTGGTCTAAGGAAACCCTTACGGTGGCTTCGGAAACGGGAGAACTATCGCCCTTCCTCTTGGCTATTAAAATTCTGTAGGCATCGAAGTGGAAGTATTCCCTAACCAGTCCAAAGTGGCGCTTAACAAGAAGTTCCAAAGAAGCCTCTGCCGCTTCAAAGTGATAGCCTTCCTTTTCCAACTCTTTAATTTTTTCAACCAACCTCCTAACCTCTACGGGATTGGGATCGGTTATTCCGTATTCCCTTAATTTGGCTATTAGGTTACTTTTCCCAGCCATGTCGGAAACCGTTATCTTTCTTCTGTTACCCACCAATTCGGGATTTATGTGTTCGTAAGTTTCGGGGTTCTTTAAAACGGCCGAAGCGTGAACACCCGCCTTGTGGGTAAAGGCGCTATCCCCCACATAGGGCATGTTCTTGGGTAGAGGAATGTTGGCAAGCTCCGCAACGAAATTGGCCAATTGCTTTAATTTCTTTAGGTTTTCGGGAGGGATTACTCTATAACCCATTTTAAGCTGAAGGTTGGGTATTACCGAACATAGGTTGGCATTACCCGTTCTCTCCCCCAGTCCGTTTACCGTTCCATGAACTTGACTAGCACCCGCCAAAACCGCCATTAAAGAGTTGGCCACCGCACAATCGCTGTCGTTGTGGGCATGAATTCCTATCTTGGTATCGGAAAAATGGGAAACCACCTCTTTGGTTATCTCGTAAATCTCGTGGGGAAGAGCCCCTCCGTTGGTATCGCAGAGAATAAGCCAATCCGCCCCTCCGTTGACGGCAGCCTCTAAAACTTTTAGGGCGTAATCCTTATTTTTTTTGAAACCGTCAAAAAAGTGTTCCGCGTCAAATATAACTTCTACACCGTGCTTTTTCAGGAAGGAACAAGTCTCTTCAACCATTCTAATGTTTTCATCCAAAGTTGTCTTAAGTGCCTCCAAAACGTGCAAATCCCAACTTTTTCCAAAAATGGTTATCGCTTCGGTTTCCGCTTTAAGAAGATTTAAAACAAGCTTATCTTCTTCCACCTTTAGCGAAGGCCTTCTAGTTGAACCAAAAGCTACTACCTTTGAGTGTTTTAAAGGTAATTTTTTAACCTCCTTAAAGTAGAGGGTATCTTTGGGATTGGCACCCGGCCAACCTCCCTCTATGTAATCTATTCCAAACTCGTCCAATTTCTGGGTTATCCTAAGTTTATCCTCCAAGGAGAAGTTTACCCCTTCCGTTTGAGCACCGTCGCGAAGGGTTGTGTCATATATATAAACCTTTCCGTTTTTTTTGTTTTTTTCAAAACCCATAAGAGAGATTTTAAGGGGAAAACTGTGAACCTATTTATGGACGGAATTCCCTTTACATTAATACCCTTATATGTAAACAATATAGTTATCACCACTATCGTAGTTTAACCGATAGAACTCTACTTCATAGGCTTCTTTAAAAATTCGGACCTATTGAGGAGATTTAAAAAAAGGAACTTTTAAAAGTCTATTCTCTTTTTGAGATATTTCTTCCAAGGATTACAAGATTGAACGTATTCCCACAGGGTTTTATTTCCCTCAGAAGGCCAATTTAGGTTTTCTATAGCTTTTTTAACCCTCTCCCTGTTTTCTTCGTTAGGGTTTTTCCTGTATATGTTTGAAGAGGCTTCAAATTCTTTTAGTCTTCTTTTCATTTCCAAGCCTTTCTCTATACTCTTTTGGGCTTCATTTATAACTTCTTCCGCCTGCTTCTTAAGCTCTTCGGGTAAGTTTTTGGCCTTTTCAAGGAGAATCTTTAGTTCCTCTACAGAAGCCTGAAGCCTTTTGAGGGTTTTAAGGGCCTGTCCCACGTTTGCACATAAATCTTTTTCAAGATAAAATGCTTTTTGAAAGTAATTATCAAAAGCCCTATATACATTTTTGGTATGTAGAGTAACAACCTTAATCTTGCCAGCGGTTACCTTTTTTACGGTTACAGCCATTTCTAATCCTCCTACAAATAGTCTTTTGGAAAGACAAAAGGGTTATTATAACTTAAGTTCTTAAGTAATATTGAAGAGATATCCCTTCTTTTGCAATAAGGAATTCTTACAAAACTTCCATCGGGAAGTTAAAGTTGAAGAACTTTATAATTTTTTTACTCAAAGATATTTCCTTAACAATACCTTCAAAACCCCTCTGAGTTCTTCCTTTGAAACCTTACCACCCCTGGAGGAAAGGTATTCCTTTAGTTCCTCCAAAAGTTTTAGTTTCTTATCGTCGCTAAGTTCCCTAAGGGCTTGGACGAGGTTAGAATTTCCCATTTTAGGATTGTAATAAACCGAACTTTCCTCCTTAAAATTTTCAAAGAGTCTTTTACACCTCAAGATGGAACTCCTCTCCCTCTCCATAGGGGGTAAAAATTCTTTAAAACATCTTTCCAGCCTCCGTTTGATTTCCTCCTCGGAAAACTGCAAGAGGAGTGTTTTTAAAAATTCGGTTTCCTTGGGAGATAGGAAGTGACCTCTACCCTTGAGTTTAAGAACAAATTTGTAAAGGAAAGAGAGGGACATAAAAAGAAAGATTACTCAACTTCGGAGCTATCTTTGTCAAGTTCAGCATATTTTTCAGACATTTTCATAGCCTCTTCAAAGAGACGTTTCTCGCTTTCTTCAATGGTTTCAACAGCTTTACGCTCTTCAACGACTTCTCCTTCCGCTTCTCTGCGTTTCTTACCTTCAAGAACCGCATCCGCTATTTTGGAAGTTAGCAATCTTATGGACTTTATAGCGTCGTCGTTACCGGGAATGGGATAGTCTATCTCGTCGGGGTCGCAATTGGTATCCGCTATAGCAACTATTGGAATGGCAAGTTTTCTAGCTTCCGCAACCGCTATATGTTCCCTTACAGTATCGACAATCCAAATGATATCGGGAATTCTCTCCATTTCTTTTATACCGCCGTAGAGCTTTTGAAGCTTGAGAAGTTTCCTTCTTAGACGGGCAACTTCCTTCTTTGGAAGGATTTCAAAAACTCCCTCTTCCTCCATTCTTTCCAAAAGCTTGAGTTTTAGAATCGATTTCCTTACGGTTTTAAAGTTGGTGAGAAGTCCTCCTACCCACCTTTCGTTTATGTAAAATGCCCCGCAACGCTCCGCTTCCTCTTTTATAATTTGTTTGGCCTGTTTTTTAGTTCCAACGAAAAGAACCTCCGCCCCCTTTGCAACTTCATTTACGATGAAGTTGTAAGCCTTTTCCAGAGCTTCAACTGTTTTGGTGAGGTCAATAATGTGTATTCCGTTACGAACCCCGTAAATATAGGGTTTCATTTTGGGGTTCCAACGGGACTTGGAGTGCCCAAAGTGAACACCCGCTTCTAAGAGTTCTTTCATAGATACAACTGCCATCTCTATCCTCCTCGGGTTTTATTTTCCCGTTCCCACTACTTTTGGGTAAATCCCCCTTTCGGGGACACCCGAGGTTTTTACCCCTTGCAATCCCCTTTGGGAAAGAGGGGTTTTTAGGCGGGAACGGGAATAATTTCTTTATTAATATTCTAATAGAAATGAACCGTATCGAGGTTGTTAGTCTCTTTTTCAACCAAATTGACAAAACCAAAATGTCGCCAACCAAAGCGGCAGAGGAGTTTGAATCCTTCCTGTTGGAGGAGTTTTTAAAGGAAGGAATGAAACCCATATTGGAAGAAAAAAGTTTTACCCAACGAATCTATTGGGAGCAATTTTTAATAACAGTTGCCGAAAAGCTTTCAGAAAAGGAACCTTTAAAATTTAAAAAGGCTTTAAAGGCCTATTTAAAAAGTTCACATAATTTCTAAATAGCCTTTCCCGCCTTACGAAAATACAGTTAAATTTTGTCGTCCAAAACTTTAAGGCAGGGTAAAGTTTTACCCGATAGGAGCTCCAAGAAAGCCCCTCCGCCGGTGGAAACCCAGCTTATGGCGTTGTATACACCCGCTTTATGAATTGCATAATCGGTATCGCCTCCTCCTGCAATTGTAAGGGCGGGGCTTTCCGCTACGAGGCGGGCTATACCGAATGTTCCCTCTTTAAACCTATCCAGTTCAAAAACACCCATAGGCCCGTTCCAAATAATGGTTTGAGCGTCGGATAGGATTTCCTCCGCCAGTTTTAAAGAGGCCGGTCCTATGTCAAGACCCATCCAACCATCGGGGATTTCTTGCCAAGCTACTAATTTCGTAGGTGTATTATCGGAAACCTCTTTACCTACTAAGAAATCTATAGGTAGGTATAACTTAACCTCCAACTTCTTGGCTATATCAATAATATCTCTTGCAGTATCTATTAATTCCTCCTCCACTAGGGAGCTACCCACCGGATAGCCGAGGGCTTTGAGAAAGGTAAACGCCATAGCCCCGCCGATAAAGAGTTTGTCCACCCTCTTTAGGAGGTTCTTTATTACCCCCAATTTGGAAGAAACTTTTGCACCACCTAAGATTGCAACAACAGGTCTTTGAGGATTAACGAGGGCCTTGGTAAAGTAGCTAATTTCCTTTTCCAAAAGAAAACCCATAACCGCCGGTTTTAAAATTTGTGGAATCACATAGGTAGAAGCGTGATTTCTGTGACAGGTCCCAAAGGCATCGCCTACGTAAAAATCGCCCAATTTTGCTAATTCTTTGGCAAAATCGTAATCCCCTTTGGTTTCCCCTTTATGGAAACGGAGGTTTTCCAAAAGGATTACATTCCCGGGTTTGGCACTACCTACTATCCTTTCAACCTCTTCGCCTATGCAGTCGGGGGCAAATATAACCTCTTGTCCTATAAGTCTGGAAAGCCTTTTTGCCACCGGCTTTAGGGTATAACGCTCGTCCCTCCCCTTGGGTCTTCCCAGATGGGACATTAAAATAACCGTCGCCCCTTGGTCTAAAAGGTATTCTATAGTAGGAAGGGCGGCCCTTATTCTTAGGTCATCGACGATGTTACCCTGTTCGTCAATGGGAACGTTAAAGTCCACCCTAACCAGAGCTCTTTTTCCCTTTACCTCTATGTCCCTTGGGGTCTTCTTTGTCAACATAAGTTTTGGATTTTATGAACTACCCCGCATAAAAAGATTCGGAGCTTCATGGGGGTTTACACCACCCCTGCTTCTGTCTACTCTACCTGTTTTAATCCCTGAACTATCAACTTATTTGATAAATGGTTAGGAGCTTTTGGGCTATATTTACTACTTCTGGTGTTAAAAGCTTATGTAATTCCCATAGGAGGGGGAATAAGAAAAATAACCGAAAAGGATGAAATACTGGACTTTTCCCGGCGAACAAAGGTTTTGTGGATAGATGTTAGAGAACCTAGCGAGGAGGATTTATTGTTTTTAGAAAAGGAATTCGGTTTCAGAGAACCCCCTAAAGAGGTCTTCGAAGATATAGAAATCTCTTCAAGGTTTTATGAGGGAAGGGATTACCTTTATGCGATATTCTCCTTTTTGGTACAACACAAGGAAGAAGTTTTTGCGGAACCCGTTTTGTTCTTTATAAAAGAAAATATTCTTATTACCTTAAGATATAACAAAATTGTAACTTTTTCTATGTTTAAAAGAATTATAGACCGCAGGGGGTTAGAATTTCATTATCCCGACCAACTTATGGTGGAACTCCTAAACCTTGAAGTCGAACGAATAGGAAACCGTTTAGAAATTATAGGAAAGCGGATTAGGAGTATAAAAAAGCAAATTTTTAGCGAACAATCCACGGAAATTATTAAAGATTTAGCTTACTACGACGAACTCAATTTAACTTTAAGGGAATCTATTAATGAAAAATTGAGAATCCTCCAAAAACTCCTGCGTAGCACAAAAATAAATAACGTAACAAAAAGGGAATTAAAGCTTATTATAGAAGACCTGTATGCCTTAGCGGATTACACCTCTATCTATATGGAAAAAATAGATAGCGTTCAGGAATCTCTTTTGGGACTTATAACGATAAAACAAAACCAAACTTCTCAAGTTTTCGCCTTTATAGCAACCCTATTTTTACCGCCGACATTAATAGCCAGCATTTACGGAATGAACTTTGACTATATTCCTCTACTTCACAATCCCCACGGGTTTTGGATTTCGGTAATTTTAATGGTTGCTATAACGGGCGGACTACTTGCGTGGCTGAAATTAAGAAAGATTATTTGAAAAGAAAAAAGGTTTAATTTTCACCCTTTAATTGCTTTTCCCTAATAATGGTTAAAATCCTGGCAATGTTTCTTTTGGTTATTCTTATAGCCATAGGATTTTCTAATGTTCCATCTATCTGTTGTTTCATACGTAATTTCATCAAAACCAATTTTAGGTCTTTTAATTTTCTCTGAAGGTCTTTAACGGAAAGTTTTCTAAGCTCTTTGGGGTCCAATTTTTCTATTTTCATTATTTTCTACCTCCCTTTTCCAAAATTTCGGGAGATACCACCAAACGGGTTTTTACTGGGAGTTTAGAGTCCGCCAATCTCCAAGCCTCTTGAGCAACTTCTAAGGGAACTCCGGAAAATTCGAAGAGAATTCTACCCGGTTTAATTCTCGCCACCCAAAATTCCGGGTCACCTTTACCTCCACCCATTCTAACTTCATTGGGTTTTTTGGTATAGGGAATATCGGGAAATACCCTTATCCAAATTTTTGCACCCTTTTTCAAGCTTCTTACCAAAGTAACCCTTACCGCTTCTATTTGTCTCTGGGTCATGTAGAACCTATCCATTGCCTGAATTCCGTATTCACCGAAGGCAAGCTTGTTACCTCTGTAAGCGAAACCTTTATGGGAACCCCTTCTTTGCTTTCTCCATCTGACTTTACGGGGTTGTAAAAACATACTTCTACCTCCAAAGGGTTAAAAGTTTATCAAAACGGATAAAAGGAAAGGGAAATTACTGTATTCCCTTCAGGAGATCTTCTTCTATTTTCTTAATAACATCTTCTTTTCCACCTTTGAGTATATCGCCTTTATATATCCAAACCTTAACCCCTATAACACCCCATTTGGTATACGCACGGGCATATCCGTAGTCTATATCGGCTCTTAAGGTTTGGAGTGGCATTCTTCCGCGGAGTATCCACTCTTTACGGGCCAATTCCGCTCCGTTAATCCTTCCTTTAACCTGAACCTTTACCCCTTTAGCCCCCGCCTTTATCGCGAGGTCTATAGCCCTTTTCATTGCCCTTCGGTGGGATATCCTTCTCTCTAATTGGGAAGCTATTTGCTCAGCCACAAATTGGGCATCCAGTTCCGGGGTTCTTATTTCCTCTACGGAGACGATAACCTCTTTACCCTTGGTAAGTTCCACCAATTTTTTCCTCAACCTTTCTACTTCTTGACCCTTTCTTCCAATGATAATACCGGGTCTAACGGCAGGAATTCTTACCTTTACCTTGGTACCCGCCCTTTCTACTATAACTCTGGATACTCCCGCCGCTTTGTATTTTTCCTTTATGAAATTCTTAATTCTTATATCTTCATGAACCAGATTGGGATAATCAAATTTATTTGCATACCACTTGGAAAACCAATCTTTGGTATATCCCAATCTAAACCCTATAGGGTGAGTCTTCTGACCCATTACTTACGCCTCCTCCCTCTGTTCCAAAATTATGGTTATGTGGCTTAGCCTTTTTCTAAGAGGTGTCGCCCTACCATAAGCTCTGGGCATCCACTTTTTCAAAATAGGTCCCCTATCCGCCAATGCGTTTTTTACGTAAAGCTTTTCAACGTCCAACCCCTTTTGTTCCGCATTGGATATAGCACTCTTTAGGAGTTTTTCTACTATTCTTGCCGCTCTTTTATTGGTGAATTTGAGCTGATAAAGGGCTTCAGCTACCGGCATTCCCTTAATCATCCTCAAAACTTGGCGGGCTTTGGTATCGCTAATATGGGCATATCTCAAAATAGCCCTTGCTTCCTTTTCACCGGTTCCACCTATATTTCTAGGTCTTCTAGCCATTTCTCCCTACCCCTCTTTATTTTTTCTTAACCACTTTTGCGGATTTGTCGGGGTGACCTCTAAAAGTTCTGGTAGGAGCAAATTCACCAAGTTTGTGTCCAACCATTTCTTGGGTTACGTAAACCGGTACAAAGGTTTTTCCGTTGTGAACAGCTATGGTATGTCCTACAAATTCGGGATAGATAGTGCTATCTCTGGAATAGGTTTTTATAACTTTTCTATCTCCGGTCTCCTTTTGGTGTAAAATTCTAAGCATCAGTTTGGGGTTGCAGTACGCTTTACCCTTTAGAAGTTTTTTAAGTTCTTCTTTTACTTTAAAATATCTTTCCCTTGCCCTTTCGTATTGTTCAATTCTTTCTATTAATAAGTCCGCTTTATTTTTCTCCTCACCTTCCAACTGCCCAATTTGTTCTAAAAGGTTTGCCTTGTATTGCTTTATAACCTCGGGTGTGTGAACCGCCTCATATCGAAGATCTTTGGGAAGTAAATCTATACTCCTTTTTAATTTTTTATGGGCTTCGGCCAACTTCCTTTGGAGTCTTAGGAGTTGAGTAAAGACCTCTTTTGCCTTTTCGGGATTATCTCCGTATAGATATTTATGCCTCTTAGCCCAAGCACCTTTAAAACCCATTATTTAATCCTCCCTTTATATAAAAGAAGGCTAAAAGAGAAAAATACCACTTGTCCACCCTTCTTATCTTAGAGTAGTGCCGTCACGACGGGTAATAATGAACCTGTCGCTGTATTTTCTTCCCCTTCTGGTTTTGTAACCTTTGGTCTTCCAACCCCAAGGAGATTCGGGATGTTTTCCCCTGGTTCTACCTTCACCACCACCGTGGGGGTGGTCTACAGGGTTCATTGCGGTTCCCCTAACCATAGGTCTCCATCCGAGCCATCTCGCCCTTCCAGCCTTGCCAAGTTTAACCAATTCGTGTTCCGCAAGACCTACCCTTCCTATAGTAGCCATGCATTTGAGGTTTATAAGCCTTACCTCTCCGGAGGGAAGTCTCACCTGAGCGTATTTTTCATCCTTACCCAAAACTTGGGCGGCTAAGCCGGCAGCCCTTACGAGTTGACCACCTTTTCCGGGAGTAAGCTCTATGTTGTGAATAAAGGTTCCCACGGGAATGTATTTGAGAGGCATGGCGTTACCGGGTTTAATTTCGGGAATAGGGGCACCCTTTTCCGCCTCTTCCCAAGTTACGGACATTACGGTATCGCCGATATCAAGTCCCTCGGGCCAAATAATATAACGTTTTTCACCATCCCCGTAATGCAAAAGACAAATTCGAGTACTTCTGTTGGGGTCGTATTCTATGGAAACAACCCTTGCGGGGATTCCCGATTTATCCCTTTTAAAGTCTACTATTCTGTAGAGTCTCTTGTGACCACCCCCTCTCCCACGGGTAGTTATTTTACCCTGTTGAGGAGAACGCCCTTTTGCCCTTTTATGCCAAACTACTAAACTCCATTCGGGTTCTACATCGTTTTTCCTAACAAGTTCCCACTTTTTACCTTTTCTTATAAGTTTTTTTATTTCTTCGAAATCGTATAATACCGCGTGTCTCTGCCCGTTTGTAACGGGCTTTAGTTTCCTAACACCCATTTTTTCACCTCAAATGAGACTATTGTAGAATTAAAGCTCAATAGATGTCAAATCTATTTTTTGACCCTTTTCAAGGGTGACAATAGCCTTTTTCCACATTTTGGTTTTTCCGTAAAGTCTTGCCTTTTTGGTGAGAACCCTCTTTCTTTTAGGTTT
>DTXZ01000013.1 GCA_012962155.1 Aquificales bacterium | reverse complement strand
TTCAGAGCTATTGGAGGATTTAACAGGATTTCCACAAAAGAGAATAACACAAGACAAAAGCAGATACATATACGGCGTTGGTTGGAATACCGCGCTTATTAATTTTTTTAGAAACTTAGGTGCATTACCTTGCTCAGCCAAACCTAATGGCGAGCCGATATCGGTTGTAGATTTAAAGCCCGGCGATGTGGTTTTGGGATACACCGAAGAGGCGGGAAGACACTTTGGTATGAAAATAAAGGAAACTATTACGGAAAAATAGATGCTTCTAGAGTTAAAAAATATTTCCGTAGCTTATTTTGGTTCTTTTCTCTTTAAAAGGAAACCCTTTTTTGCCCTAAAGAATATTAGTTTTTCTGTAAATTACCGCGAAAGCGTTACCATTTTGGGCGAAAGCGGTAGCGGTAAAACTACCTTGGGGAGATTAACCGTTAGGCTCGTAAAACCTACCGAAGGAAAAGTTTTCTTGAAAGGAAGGAACATTTTTAGTTACGGGAAGGAGTACACTAGAAAGGTATCTATGGTGTTTCAAAACCCTAGGGAGGCTTTAAATCCCCGATACTCCGTTTGGGAAGCGGTTGAGGAACCTCTGTTGGTTCACGGGATAAAAAATAGAAAGGAAATAGTGGAAAAAGTTTTAACCTCTGTAGATATAGAAGAGAAATTGTGGTTTCGAAAAACTTATCAACTTTCGGGGGGACAAAAACAGAGGGTGGCCATTGCAAGGGCTTTGGCTTTAAATCCCCTACTTATTGTGGCCGACGAACCTACCTCAGCTTTAGACCTTTCTGTGGCATATGAGATTTTGGAACTTTTTAAAAAACTAAAGCACAAACAGTCTTTAATCTTTATAACTCACGATGTTAGGATGGGAACAAAGGTTGGCGAAAAAATTATTATCCTTTTGGGGGGAAGGATTTTAGAGATATCACCCGTAAAGGAATTTTTGGAGAAACCGCTACACCCTTATGGCGTTTTTCTATTAAATAACCTCCCCGTGGAAAGTCCCTATAAAAGAAAGGGAAACTTAAAAGGGATGGAATTGGAAACTTTAAGGGATGAGGGGTGTCCTTTTAGGATTAATTGCCCCTATAATCATGAGAAATGTAAACTTTTCCCTCCCGAAAGGATTGTAAAAGTTGAAAATGGAGAAAGAAGGGTATGGTGTTGGATTTATATTTAAAATAAAGTTTACTTAAGGTGAAAAAATATCTAAAAGTATTAAAAATTTTAAAAAAACTCGGGTATAATGCGGGTTGGATTTACTATAAACTTTTGGAAGATAGCTCTTCAACGGTCTTTTATATCTACAATCTATTTTCCTTTACCGTAATAATCCTTTCATCTACCTTGATAATTTTGGATTTAATAGATGCTATTCCCATTGCAGTAAAACCTTTGGCAGAAAAGCTTGTAGATTTCGCAACCTATGTAATTATTTTTGAATGGATAGGAAGATTTATTCTATCCTCCGATTTTTCGGAAGATTTTGAGAAAGCCTATTTTAAATATAGAAATTTTAAAAAAGCCTTTTGGGTAGCTCTAAGACCCAAGTGGCAATATATTAAATCTTTCTATTCTGTAATAGACCTTTTGGCTGTTCTTTATATATTTCAACCTCTTAGAATTTTGAGGATTTTAGCCATTATCAGGATTTTTAGATTGGGTTTTTACCGATTTATTCTTGAAGGTTTTATAGAAGTTTTCAAGGAAAACCTTTCCCAATTAACTTTTTTGATTATTATATTTACAATTTTTTTAATCTTTATGTCTTTCTTGATTTTTACCGTAGAACATAAATTTAATCCGAATATTAAAACATTTTTTGACGCCTTTTATTTTACCTTTATATCTTTAACCACCGTTGGTTATGGGGATATTACCCCCCAAACCTATGCGGGGAGGATAGTTGTAGTAGCAACCGTTGTAGGAGGTGTGGGTTTATTTTCCCTCTTTACCGCTATTTTAAGTTCCGGTTTTATAGAATATTTAGAAAGAATACGCAAAGGAATGGTTGAATTTAAAACTTTAAAAAATCATATAGTCATCTGCGGTTGGAATGAAACGGGAAGATACATCGTTAAGGAAATTAGAAAAAATCCAAAACTCTTTAAGAAACATATAGTGGTTATAACCCAGCACGAGGGTGAAAATATCCCTAAAGAGTGCTTTGTGAAATTCGGAGACCCAACAAAAGAGGATACTTTGCTCAGCGTAAATATAACATTGGCGGATTTGGTAATAATATTGGCGGAAAAAAAAGAAGCGTTAAATGAAGATACAATAGATGCCCGAAGCTCTTTGGTTGCTTTGTTGGTTCGCTCTTTAACTTCAAAAGCCTTTATTATCGCGGAATATTTAAAGGAGGAAAATGCAAAAGCCGCTAAAAAAAGACATTTGGCCAATAAAATAATTATTGCGGGTGAATATTTGGGAAAATTGATAGGAAAATCGGTAATTCAGCCTCAAAGTATAGAAGTTTTGGAAGAACTGTTTGAGGATATAAATCTTAAAATAATACCCTTTGGAGAGCTTTCGGAGACTCCAATGACTCTTGAAGATTTACTCAAACGATTGGGATATATAAAAATAATCGGAGTTTATAAAGGGAGAAAATTAATTCTCTCCCCTCCTTTAGAGTTGACATTAAATCAAAACGATAGAGTTGTGTTGCTTGACGAAGGAAAAAGCGTTTGATATAATTACCTTTTTAGTGTTTATAAAAGGGTATTCCATGAACCTAACTTCTTTAAAAAATCCAAACCAAGGGGGAAGTTATGACCAACGAATTTGAAAAACTTCTTGAAGAGTATTTGGGAAAAGAGGAAGAAACCCAGCTTCAAAGGGGACAAATTGTTAAGGGAACCATTGTGGCGGAAGACAACAACAACTATTACGTAGACATAGGTTACAAAATAGAAGCTATTCTTCCCAAAGAAGAAGTCCAACAGGAAGGAAAAGAACTTAAGGTAGGGGATGAGATAGAGGCCGTTTTGGTAAGGATTACAAACAAACTTCAAAACCCTAGATTATCTTTAAAGCCTCTAAAGATAAAGAAACTGACGGAAGAAATTAAAGGCGCCGCGGGGAAATTTAAACCCTTTGAGGCTGCGGTAGAAAAGGTTATAGAAAAAGATGGCAAGAAAGTAGGCTATCTAATCTCTATAAAGGGTATTAAGGCTTTGGTTCCCGCTCAAGAAACGGTAAAAGAGCACAAAGTAGGAGATAAGATAAAAGTCCTAATACTGGATGTAAAACAGAGGGGTAAGCAGTTAAGGATAACCGCTTCCGAGAAGAAATTAGAAGAAGAGGAAAGGAAACGCCTTATTGAAAAATATAAAAAGCAAATTAAGGAAGGGGATATCGTTGAAGGAAAAGTTATAAAAATAGACCCCAACAAAGGTATTACCCTTTCCGTTAAAAGGGCTCTAAGGGGCTTTATACCCATAAGGGAACTCTCCTGGGGAAGAAATAGAAACCCCTTTGATTATGCCGAAGTTGGGGAAAGGTTAAAGGCTAAAGTATTGGGATGGAGTAAAGATGACGCATTCCTCTATCTGAGTCTCAAACAATTAAAGCCCAATCCTTGGGAAAACATAGAGGAAAAATACAAAGTAGGTGAAAAATATACCGCCCGTGTGGTGGGACTTATAGATAAAGGGGCCTTTGTGGAACTGGAAGATGGCGTTGAGGCTTACGTTCCTAAAACCGAAATAGCGTGGAATATAGTCCCCGAACATCCTAAGGATTTACTTGAAAAGGGACAGAAGGTTGAAGTTGTTATAACAAGGCTAGATAAAGAGAAAAAAAGAATAGGGGCCTCTATAAAAAAAGCCCAACCCAAACCGTGGGAAGCTTACTACGATAACTATCCAGCCGGTTCCGTGGTAAAAGGAAAAGTTATCTCCGTAGAAAACAACAGGGTTATTGTCGAACTGGCACCCGGAGTTTTAGGTTTCGTTACCAAAGGTAATCTAAGCTGGTTACCCGTCAAAAATATAGAGGATATCGTTAAAGTCGGTGAAGAAAGGGAGTTTATGGTTCTCGGATTGAGCAGAGACCAAATAAGGTTGGGGGTAAAACAGCTACAACCCAATCCCTACGAGGAAATCAAAGAGAAATATGGAGAAGATGTTACCGTTAAACTACCCGTTATAGGTGTAATTAAAGGTGGATACCTCTTGCAGTTTGAAAATGGTGTAGAGGCATTCATGCCTAAGAGGGAGGCGACCAAAAGATTGAAACCGGGTGAGGAAGTGGAAGTTAGGATTGTGGCTGTAAATCCCGAAAAGCAAAGGGTTGTAGTTTCCATGAAAGAGAAAGAGGAAGCGGAAGAAAGGAAATTCTTTGAGGAATTCGTATCCCAAAAAGCTACTTCCACCGAAGGTGCCGGCTTTACCTTGGCGGATATCCTAAAAGCAAAATTGGGAGAAAAACAGTAAACCTTCCCCCTTGGTTTTTTAATCTAAAAGCTCCTTTCTATTTGGTTTCTCTTAAATCCTTTATTAGTATTGTTAAAAAAACAATTCCACCTATAAAGGCTCCCAGATATTGGGAAAAAAACCTCCAAAGCATAACAAAAATTCCTATAACTCCGGCGGGAATTATTCCTTGAAAAATAGCAACTCCACCAACTTCTCCGACTCCGCTACCGCCCGGGGTAGGGCTTGAAAATACCGCATAAATTAGAGGAAGTTGAATGAGGTATATTTCCAGTAGGTCAAAATTCAGGTGGAAAGCCTTCATAAGAATCGGAGCAAAACTCAAAAAGGTTATATAAAGGAGAATAGAATAGAAACAGGCTTTCAAAAATTCTATCTTTTTATTTTTCCAAAAATAAATAATACTTAGGCAGTATAGCCTTATTCTTCTAATAAGGTTTTTGTTTTTTTCACCCTTTCTAAACCACCTTACAAGAGGTAAAGAAATTATGGAAAAAAACAGAAATATAATAGAGAGTATAAAGACTTTTTGAATTACTTCTTTGCTTGATATTGTATATGCCACGAAAATAGGAAATGTCAAAATAAAGAATGAAAATCCTGAAACGGTTTTAAATAAAATAGTCCCCCAAATTTTGTGGGTTTTTACGCCTAACCTTTTAAGCATGTAAAAGATAATTAGCTCTCCTCCTATGTGAACCGGGGTTACCGTTGCACCGAAAGTGGCTACAAAAGATGTTAAGTAGGCATATTTATAGGGATAATCGATACCAAAACCTTCGGCTATAGTTTTAAGCCGTAACATATCAAAGGAGTGATATAAAAAAAATAAAATAATAGCAAATAATAAGTATTTAAAATCTATGGAATAAATGGTTTCTATACCTATTCGAGGTATATATTTAAAGGCTATAAATAGAAAAGAAGCCAATACGAATAAAAAAGTTACAATGCTCCCCCAAAAAATTAAAATTAAAGGCATAAGATTTAGTTATTACTATTTTTATTCCTGCGTTTTCAACCACTTTAATAGAATTTTCTTATAAAGCTCGGGATTTTCTTTTGCCAATCTGGAAAGCTGTTTTATAAGGGATTCCTCCGCCTTTTCGGGAATTGCGGCTGCCCCCGCGGGTGCTCCGGTAAGCCCTCCGTAAACTTCCACTTTTTCAAGTTCTTCTTCCGTTTTCTTTCTCTTAATGTAGAAGAATAGGGCGGCTCCCAGAATAATAGCCAATAGAAGGATTAGCCCGGCATAGATACGCCAATCCAATTCCTTTTTTTTTCTTTGGGCAAAAAGTTTTTCCACTTCCTCTTTGCCTTTGAAGGGAAGAACGACAACCGAAATCTTATCCCCCCGGGAAAGGTTTAACCCCAGCGAACTTATCAAAAATTGTTTAATCTTTTCCGGCTCTATTTCTTTTATGGATGAATTAATAATAACTCCCACGGAAATTTTTTTTATCCTCACCGTGGGGTCGTCTATAAGTCTTTCTACATAGGAAACCTCGTAATTGGTAATACTTCTCTTTGAAGTTTCAACGGATGTCGCTTGAGAGCCTTTACCTTTTCCGGGAGGAATATTGGATTCCGTTCCGGGAACCCCTACGGGTTCTACGGTTCTTTTTTGCTTCTTTTCTTTCTCCTGACTAACTATTGCGGTTTTATCGGGATTTACTTCATAGTTTTTCTCTTGGTGTTTAGAAAAATCGAGATAAAGACTAACCTTAACTTTGGAGTTTCCGAAACCTACAACGCTGGAAAGGATATTTTCTATTTCCTTTTGAAGTATATTTTCGTAGTGCAGTTTTAGCTTTAATTGGTTGGTTGCCAAACCTATGGAGCTGGTTTCCTCCTCTATAAAGGAAGTCAATTCCCTCCCGTATTGGTCTACTATGACTACATTTTGGGGTTTCAAACCCACTACCGAAGCGACTACCAGGTTTCTTATAGCTTTAATTTGCTGGGGTGATAATTCTTTTCCAGGCTTTAACTTTAAAAGAACCGAAGCCCTAGGTTCCTCCTGAGGTCTTGCAAAAACTGATTGCCTAGGAAGGGCAATGTTTACTTTAACGTCATCCACCGCTTCAATAGCTTTAATAGTTCTTTCTAATTCTCCTTCCAAAGCTCTCAGGTAGTTAACCTGTTGGGCAAAATCGGAAACCGTAAAGGATTGTTTATCAAAAATTTCAAAACCTACTTTGTTGTCGGGAGAAATTATACCCTGTTCGGTTAGATACAGCCTAAGTTGGTTTACCTTATCGGCCGGAACGTAAACGGTTCCTTTTTTAAAGTCTATTTTGTAATCAACACCCAACCTGCTTAAGGTGTATTCAATCTTTTGCAACGTAGAAGGGTCTAAATTTGAAAATAGAACCTCACGATGGGGTGTGGCTAAATAGGCCACCAGGAGTAGGGAGGCGGTAGCCAAAATGGGGACACCCGCTACCGCTATTTTTTGCCATAAATTTAACCCTTTATACCAATCTAAAAATTTATTCCAAAATTCCTTAATTTTTTCCATTTTTTTAGTCTTAAACTCTCATATTTATAACCGTATTGTAAGCCTTTAAAGCTTCATCCCGCAATTTTGTGAGTAATTCAAGAGAGATTTTGGTCTTTTGGGATTGAATATATATTTCATAAATAGGTATATCTTTACCGTTTATAAAATCCTTTTTAAATTGTTGAGATTTTTTTATTTCTGTATCTATACTGAGGACGAAGTTTTTAAAGTCATCTATAGGATTCCTATTTATTTTTCTCTTTTCGGAAAACAAGGTTTTAAAATTCTTAATATTATTTACTTTCATAATTAATTACCTCCACATTTCAAGAGTTTTCAAAATCAAATCTCTGTTCAGATTAAGGGCGTTAAGATTGGCCTGATATACCCTACTGGCGGTTATCAAATCGGTCATTTCTTTAACTATATTGACGTTGGGTTTTTCCACATATCCTTCTTTGTCGGCCAAGGGGTTGGAAGGGTCGTAAACCTTTACAACGGGATAAGGAGATTGGACTATTTTTTCTACCTTTACCTTGGCTATACCGCTTTTATAGGTTTCCTCATTTACCATTGCCCTAAACACCGGTTCCAGCCTTTTGTAAGGTTTACCATTTTTCTTGTAAGATTCTAGGTTGGCCAAATTTGAAGCAATGGTATTGAGCCTTATCCTTTCCGCCGCTAATCCCGAAGCTATTACATCAAAAACTTTAAAATCCATTGTTAACCTCCTGTTCCTTTAATAACCATCTCCAAAGAAGAAAATTTCCCTTGCATAAATTTTGTAACCAATTCGTATTTAAGGGCTACCTTTTCAAGGTCTACCATTTCTCTTTCCACATTTACGTTGTTACCGTCGGCTCCTGTAAGACCGCTCTTATCCTGCAAAATTTTGTACTCAAACGGTTTTTGTGGAATATTGGATATATGCCTGACATTGGTGGTTTTTAAGGGAATATCTCCCTCCCTTTTCATGAGTTCTACTTTTAATCTTTTATAGAAAGGTGTTTCCGCGTTTGCCAAGTTACTGGCTATGGCCCTATTTTTTACTTTTAAGAAATCCAAAAAAGATTTATAAAAATCTATATCTTTGAACATGAAATCCATCCCTTAATTTCCTCCCCGCATTAGAAGGTATTTTAAAAATTTTTGCCAACCATTATCTAAAAATTTAATCTCTTCGGAAGTTAAAACTTTAGGACCTTTGAGAGTGGTTAGTTTCAGGATTACATACCTTTTTAAACCCTTGAAGTTTTTCAGGTCCTTTAATAAGTCCCAGCAAAGGGAATAAAAACGCAGGGCTTTTTGAGTAAAACCCAATTCCTCGTAATGATTGGCGAGGTAATAAGAAGAAAATAACCTTTCCCAAAGTAGATTTGAACTTTTTGTGCTCCGTTTTATAAAATCCTCCCAATAAAGGGATACCAAATCCCATCTATCGTTTAATAGATATCCCCAACCTAACCAAAATAGGGATTGAATCTTATATTCATCGTCTAAAGATGAATAGATACTTTCAAGAAGGTAGGGCTCTCCTTTATAAGCCTTAATAACCCCTTCAATAAAAAATTTGTAGGGAAGTTTTAGTTTGGTTTCTTTTACAAATTCTTCCGCCTTATTCCAATTTCCAATCAAGAAGAAATATTTACTTAAGGCGAGATAACCGTAATCCCTAAAGAAATGTTTAAAAAGGTCTTTATTGATATCAAAAAGTTTTTTAAGGTTTTCCAGTTGGTTCAGTTTAAAATTTAAAACTTTCGCAGATGAAATCTTTAGGCTCTTAACCTCTTGGGGATACAAAATTTTCCAAGCGGTTACAAATTCGGGATAAAGCTCTCCGGTTTGGAGAAACTTTTTGAGAAAGTATAGAAAAGCCCTTTTTCCCCTTTCATTGTTAATGTTGAGCCACATTATCTTAGCCACTAATAGGTCATAGGATTTTTTCCAATAAAAGTGGTCTTTAAAATCTCCTAAGGAGGGTATTGAAAGTGTGGCCTCCTGTAGGTAGGGATTATTTTCTATCCCTCCAAATTTGGCAAGCCCCAAATAGTAGCTATTTGCCTCGCGGTAAAATTTGAGCTTGGCGGAAACTATAAATATCCTGTAAAGGATATTTTTTTTGTATAAAGGATGTTTTACCGAAGTCAAAGCTTTTTTATAGTAAAAAAAAGCCCTCTTTAAGTCTCCCAAACATTCCAAAGCCCTACCCATAAAGAAATCTGCTTGTCCTTCAGTTAAAAAACTTTTATCTAAATCAAAAGATTTCCTAAAATTTTTGTAGGCGGTTTCACACTTCCCTATAAGGAGATTGTATAGTCCCAATTCAAATTGGTATAAGGCAAGTTCAAAGATGTTTAATATATCCTTTCTTACCCTATTTAGTAACATTTCTAAAAAGGAGTAATCCAAATAGGGTCTAATTTCGTTGTAATAGGCCATTTCGGTTGCATAAATGATTTCCAAAAGTTTGCGTTGAGAGGGTTTCAACCGGTAAGCCTGAATAAAGAAAATTACCGCCCGGCGATATTGAAAGAGAAGAGTGTAAAGTTTTCCTAAGGTTTCAAAGTAAACATCTTCATAGAATCTCTGGTTTCTGAATAGAAACCAATAAAGGTTTAATCCTCCTATATCTTGCAAAATTTTATTGAATTCCCCTTTTTTGTAGTGCAAATATCCGTTTGCCTCCCAATAGAGGATGAAGGCTATTTCCCTTGTTTTGGCATCCTTTGTCTTTTTAAAAATCCTTTCCGCTAATCTTTTGGCACCCAAGAAATTCTTTATTTCTATCTGATGTTGCAATTTTTTATATACTTCCTCGCTTACCGAGTTTCCGAATAAAACATTAAAGGTAATAAGAAAAAGAAATACGATTACCATTTTCGGTAACTTTTTCCAATTTTTCACCATTATTATTGTGTTTATTATCATAACGGTTTCCCCTTTGGGAATCTTGCTTAAAACTACCGTTACTACCAGTGAAACTTTGGACGTTAACCACCGTTTTGGAAAACCCTAAATTTACAATTTGTTGTGTAAGTTGATTTAGATTTTGTATAAGTAGGTTAACTTTATCGTTAGTGGTTAAAATTTTTGCGTAAAAACTATCTTTTACCATACGAATTTGGAGAATAGTTTTTTCTTCCAAAGGAATTTTAATAGAAATAACTTTATTGTTTAAATTTTCCGTATCAATTTTAGTAATTTTATTAATAGGGAAAACTTTTTTTAGCCTTTTTTCATGTTCATAAAACCTATCTGCAAAATAAAGAAAATTAAACTCTTGGGTATTATCACTATTTTTATTCTCTTTATATTTCTTAGATTGGGATATTACTAAATATTCCAGCCTCTGGTTTGGGAGGTGTTTTTCATAACTTTTAAGGTAGGAAGCGGTTTTCGGCTTTCCCGCAATGGGAAACAAATTTTTTGTTATTAAAGTAGTAGTATCGGCTTTACCGAACTTGGGAATTTGTAAAGGAATTCTTTTAGAATATCTACCTCGGAAATTGGAAATAATATCGTTTATATTTTTTTTTCTTAAAATTCCATCGGAAGTTTTTATACCTTTCCATAAAAAGAGTATTAATTCCCCAACTTTCAATCCACTTACGTCGGAAATATTTGCTATCTTTTGATAGTCCTTTAAATCTATATCCCTTTTTAAAGGGATAATATTTCCCCCTTTTACCGGGTAACCCTTCCAAGGGTTAACTTTCTTTTTGATAAAATCCTGAACTTTGGGTGTTGGAATCTTATTTTGGGAGAAAGTTCCTATGAAGGTAGGAGGTACTTTTTTGTTTTCCTTTGGGCTTTTTAAATTTTGTAAAAGAAAGTTATAGAAAAAAACTTGCTTATCCCCTTTAGGGGTAATTTTTAAAGGTTTTAATTCATCCCGTTTTAAACTTTTTTGGAAAAGCGTTACTTCAAACGTTGCAGGTGGTATAAATCTCACAATGTTTTTAATTATAAAATTTTATCCTCTATTTTTTTAATCCCTTCTATAAGGATTTCCACCGTTTGCGATAATCCTTCAATAATGTAGGCCATCTCTTCAAAGTCAATTTTGTTTTCCTCTAAATATAGGGCGCTGTGGAAGGTTCCCACTAGTTGGTCCAATTTGTCCTTCAAAGGTTCAAAAAATAGGGTAATCTGGTCCAGAAAAAGGGGTGTTTGTTTTTCAACCTTATCGTAAAAAGTCTTTACGGTAAATAGGGCCTCAAAAACTGCGGAAACAATCTCTCCGTTTAGTTCTTTGGGCTTATCTTCCGTAGTTACCAACCTTAAAAGTTCTCCGCACCTGTGGAGAAGGAAAACGCTTCGGTCTAAAAAGTTATATAGAATTTCCCCCGAAAGGTTGGGTGGAAGGTTAAAAACAACATTTCTAAACGATAAAAGGTCTTCTTCAAATTTGGCCAATATCAATTGAATGGGGAGGGAAGGATGCATAAACAATTACATTATGGATTCCAAAATTCCTGTCAACCAATCCGATTTTCTAAAAATTCTTTAAGCTTTTTAAGGTCTTCTTTGAAAGTAGAGGCTTGACCCATATTTCTCAAAATATAGGCGGGATGATAGGTGAGAAAAAGCTTGGCTTGGGGGTAAAGGGGATTGGGAAAAAATTGCCCCCTCATACGGGTTATACGGACCGCTTTCCCCAAAAAAGCCTCCGCCGCGGTGGCGCCTAGACAGCAAACCACTTTTGGTTGAACTATTTGTAGCTCCCTTTTTAGGAATAGGTTTAAGCAGGTTTGCATTTCTTTGGGGAGGGGTTTTCGGTTACCAGGGGGTCTACATTTGCAAACGTTGGTTATGTAAATTTTCTCCCTGGGTAGGTTTATCTCCTCCAACACTTTGTTTAGGTATTGTCCCGCCCTTCCCACAAAAGGTTTCCCCCGTTTATCTTCTTCTTCCCCAGGTGCTTCTCCCACGAACATAACTTTACTCGTCGGGTCTCCATCGTAAAAAACTATCTGTGTTCTGCTTTTACAGAGTTCACACTTACAGCAGTTATTGTTTTCCGTATAAATCCTTTTAAGGAGAGAAATCTTTTCCTCTTTCTCGGAAAGGGACTTTTTTTCTTCCTTTCCGGCTTCGGTATTGGTAGGTTCTTTATATAAGGAGTAAAATTCCTCGAAACCCAGTTCCCTAAGGAGTTTAACGGTCGCTATAAGCCTTCTTTCCATTTCAAGTGTTATAATAAAAAACCCTTGAGATTAAATAATTGAAATAGGAGGTTTAAAAGGGATGGCACTGCCCAAGGATACAATTGAAAAAATAGTAAATGAGTTCCAAAGGCATGAAAAAGATACCGGGTCTCCCGAGGTTCAGATTGCAATTTTAACCGAAAAAATTAATAGACTTACCGAGCATATGAAAAAACATAAAAAAGATCTCCACTCCAGAAGGGGTTTGATTGCTATGGTTAACAAAAGAAGGAGGCTCCTTGAATATCTTAAAGAAACCGATTATAACAAATATGTTGAAATCGTGAAAAGGCTGGGTATCAGAGTTTCCAAAACAGCCGTTTAAAACTTTTCCATAGGGACTTCTCTTTTCAGCCTTTTGGTTTCGGAGTTTAAAATTCCCTTTAATGTCCGAAAAAATAACCGACCCTTCTATTTTATCGGATGTTGAAAAGGGGGCTATTATCCTTTCTCTCACCCCTCCCGATTTGGCGGCTCAAATAGTGGCGGAATTGTCCCCTTTGGAATTGAGAAAGCTTATATCCGCCTTCCAAAAAATTCAAAATGCGGAAAAGGATGTCATCAATGAGATAATTAAAGAATTTGTAAACACCTACGAAAGTCTTAAAGAGATCCCTCCCTTGGAGGCGGAAGAATTCCTCGAGAAAATCATGGATTACGTTCCTCCAAATGTAAGAGAACTTTTGGAAAGCATAATGTCCCAGCCGGAGATAAAAGTTAAACTCCAGCAACTGGAGGCTTTAACCCCCAAACAATTGGCAACCCTTTTAAGGAAGGAACACCCTCAAATCATTGCGGTTATCTTAGCCCTTTTGACCCCTTCAAAAGTGGCAAAGGTTATAAAGGAATTTCCCCCCGAACTAAGGATAGAAGTTATAAAAAGAATGGCAATTTTGGAGAGTATATCCGCCGACCGTATAAAGGTAATTGCGGAAAACTTCTTAAAAGAAATGAAAGAGTTCGTTGGAGAGGAAATTAAGATAGATGGAACAAAACAGGCGGCGAATATTTTAACCTCCCTTGATAAATATACTTCCGAGGAAATACTCTCTTACATTGAAAGTGAAAATCCCGAATTGGCGGAAAAGATAAGAGACCGTATGTTCACCTTTGAGGATATAGTCAAATTGGACGACAAGGCTATTTTAGAAATTCTAAAAACCGTTGATAAACAGACTTTGGCCTTAGCCCTTAAGGAAGCACCCAAAGAAATCTTGGACAAATTCCTCAAGAATATGTCCAAAAGGGCGGCTCAAATATTCTTAGAGGATATGGAGATTATGGGAAAGGTTCGTAAGTCGGAGATTTTGCGCGCCCGCAGGCAAATTGTAAAAATAGTAAAGCGGTTGATAGAGCAAGGTATCATTTCTTATGGAGAAGAGGAGGAAGAAGAAGAATGATTTTCATTTTCCCTTTAGCTTTTTAAACTGTTTTACTATTTGTGGTAAAACCTCCGTAGCGGAAGCCCTAAAAGAAAAGTCGGCCAATGGTGTTAAGGGAGTCTCCTCGGGGTTAACCTCTATTAGAATCCCTCCCCGTTTTTTACACAATTCGGGAAGGTAGGCAGCGGGATATACAACCGCGGAAGTGCCAACCGAAAAGCATACCTTACTTTTTTCGGCTATTTCCAAAGCCCTTTTTAAAACCTCGGAGGGTAGAGATTCCCCGAACCAAACCACACCGGGACCTACAATTCCCCCGCAAATAGGGCATCGGGGTAGGGTTTCTTCCTTTAACCCATCGAGGATTTGCTTTTTAAATTCCTCCTCGGAAAGTTTTTTTAGAAAATTTCTATCGGCTAGGGGAAAGAGCTTGGTAAATTCTTCTTCCCTATAACGGGTTTCGCAATACCTACATTTTCCCTCCCAAATGTTTCCGTGGAGTTCCAGAAACCTATTCTGTCCCGCCCTTCGGTGAAGACCATCCACATTTTGAGTTATATGCCAAAAATCGCCCAAAAGATTTTCCAACGATACTATTGCGCGGTGGCCTTCGTTAGGCTCCGCTTTTGCTATAAGGTACATTCTCCACAGATACCATTTCCACACCAGAGTGGGTTTCTCTTCAAAGGCTTTAAAGGTTGCAAGTTCTTGGGGATTGTATTTATTCCAAAGTCCATCTTTGCCTCTAAAGGTCGGTATTCCACTTTCCGCCGAGAGACCCGCCCCGCTTAATACAAAAATTGTTTTATCGGAATTTTCCTTTAATATCTCCGCAACCTTTTGTATACCACTCATACAAAAGAAGATATGAATTTAAAATCTCCTTTCAGCAAGAGAATCTATACCCACCAAAGGCAATTTTTGGAATTTCTGAATAAGACTATAAACACCTGTCTCTTTTTCTCTTAATTTTTCTATTTCCGCTATGGAAAAACTTATTAGTAAAAATCTTGTTTCAACCAATCGGGAAGAAAAAGGGAAAAAAGTATTCATAAAAACCTTTGGATGTCAGATGAACGTTAACGACAGTGAAAGAATAAAAGGAATCTTAAAAACTTTGGGTTACGAATTTACGGAAAACTGGCGGGAGGCCGATTTAATACTGTTAAATACCTGTACGGTTAGGGAAAAACCGGATAGAAAAGTTTTAGCCTATATTGGGGAATACAGAAAGGTTAAAGGAATAAACCCCAACACCAAAATAGGGGTTTGCGGTTGCTTAGCCCAAAGGATGGGTGAAGAACTGGACAAAAGGGCTGGCGGGGTTATAGACATAATGTTTTCCTCTTACAACATCCACCACCTGCCCGAACTTATTCAAAAGGCGGAAAAGGGGGAAAAGGCTATAGAAATCCTTTCCGAACCGCCCAAAAATGAATGGGAAATGTTTGAATACCCCACTGTAAGGGAAAATCCCTATTGGTCTTTTATTACCATAATGAAGGGCTGCGATAAGGACTGCACCTATTGTATAGTTCCCCAAACAAGGGGGAGGGAAAGAAGCCGACCCATCAGAAGCATTATCAATGAAATAAAGGAACTGGTTAAGGAAGGTGTAAAAGAGATACACCTTTTAGGTCAAAATGTTACCGCCTGGGGAAAGGATTTTGAAACTCCCATACCTTTTAGCTATCTGCTATACAAAATTGCGGAAATAGAAGGGGTTGAAAGAATTAGGTTTACAACCGGGTATCCCACCGATTTGACAGATGACGTAATAAAGGCTATGGGCGAAATACCCCAAATAGCGGATGCACTGCATCTACCATTCCAAAGCGGAAGTAACCGCATCTTAAAACTAATGCACCGCTACTATACCAAAGAGGAATATTTGGAAAAAATAGAAAAACTCAAGGAGGTTAAACCCAATATAGCTCTCTCCGCGGACGTAATAGTAGGTTTTCCCGGTGAAACAGAAGAGGACTTTTTGGAAACCTTAGACTTAATAGAAAAGGTGAGGTTTGAACAACTGTTTTCCTTTAAATATTCCCCCCGCCCGGGAACGCCCGCCAGCGAATATTCCGACCAAGTTCCCGACGATGTGAAAACGGAAAGAATGCATAGGCTTTTGGAGCTTCAAAAGCGGATAATGAATCAAGAGGCTAAAAAATATATCGGAAGAGTTGTATATCCCTTATTTGAGCGGTATGAAGGGGGTAAGCTTGTAGGTAGAAGCTCGGAGAATAAGTGGGTAGAAGTGGAAAGCGACAGAAAAGATTTACTCGGAAAGATAGTCCCGGTAAAGGTTGAAAGAGCGGGGGTTTACGTTCTACGGGGACGGTTAATGGTATAATATTTAGGTTCCGAAAATAAACAAATAGAGGAGGTAAAGAGGTGGCGAATACAAAATCCGCTAAGAAGGCTGCACGCCAAAACATAAGGAGGAGACTAAGGAACAGATACCACCTTTCCAGAATGAAAACTTACATTAAAAGGTTTAGAAGAATGGTTGAAGAGGGAAGGTTGGAAGAGGCAAAACAATTTCTACCCGAAGTTCAAAGCATTATTATGCACACTTGGAGCAAAGGTGTTATAACCAAAAGGGAAGCTTCCAGAAGAATTTCTAGAATATATCAGTTTTTAAATAAAACCTTAAAAACTCAGCAAGAGGAAAAATAAAGACTACACTTTTTTCTTTCTTCCATTATAATAATAATTTTAGGCGGTAGTCGGGGGCGTAGCTCAGTGGGAGAGCGCCTGCATGGCATGCAGGAGGTCGTGGGTTCGAATCCCACCGCCTCCACTATAGCCCTAAAATAATACCTTTCTTTATGAAAAAGACTTTTCTAATAGCCGTTTCCCTTACCGATGAAAATTACCGAGAGACTGTCGCCAAGGCTAAACGGCTGGGTGCGGATGCGATTGAATACCGCATAGATGGTTTTAAAAACAGAGACCTAAACCACTGCAGGGAGGTTATCTCTTTTGGAAACTCTTTGGGTTTGAAGGCAATATTAACCATCCGTGCAAAGTGGGAGGGTGGTATAGGGGAAGTTCCCAACAGGGTAGATTACTATACCGCTTTAACACCTTTGGTTGATTTCGTTGATATAGAGTTACGGACATCGGTGGAGGAGAAAGAGGAAATCCGAAGGTTGGTAAAAAACGGCTGCAAGAAACTTATTTTGTCCTTTCACAACTTTGAAAAAACACCATCCGAGGGGGAGTTAAAGGAAATATTTGCTCAAATTGTGGAAGAGGGGGCGGATATAGCAAAGGTTGCCTGTTTAGCCCAAAACGAAGAGGACGTGGCCAGGTTACTCTGTGTGGCAAGCAAACAGCCGATTCCTACCGTGGCAATAGCCATGGGAGAGAAAGGAAAAATCTCCCGCGTAGCGGGGTTTGTCTTCAATTCGGTAATAACCTATTGTGCTTTGGACAAAGTTTTTGCACCGGGACAACTTACCATAAAGGAGATGGTGGAACTTAGAAAAAAGCTTTTCGGTTTTTAAATTTCTATGCTTTAAGCCACCTTTTTTCGTTAGTTCCCTAATTTAAACTAATCTCCGCAATGTCGGTAAGGATTATTTTAGCTCCCCATGCCGGTTTTTGTTTCGGGGTGGAAAGGGCTATAGATTTAGCCCAAAAAGCCGCCGTTTACACCCGAGATGGAAAAAAGGTTTTTACCTATGGACCTTTAATCCACAACCCGCAAGAGATAGAAAGGCTTAAAACCATCGGTGTGGAAGTCCTAAAAAGTGAAGAAAACTTGGATAGCAATACGGTATTAATAATCCGTTCCCACGGAATTCCTCCCCAAAAGGAAAGGGAGCTTCTCTCCAAAGGGGTAAAAATAGTGGACGCTACTTGTCCCTACGTTAAGGCTGTGCACGAGGCGGTTCAAAAGTTGGCAAAGGAGGGTTATTTCGTGGTTTTGGTGGGAGAGAAAAACCACCCCGAAGTTATAGGAACTTGGGGTTACCTAAAAGATATAGGCGGTGTGGGTGTTATAGTTGAAACTTTGCAGGATTTGAAAGTAGCACTGAATAAACAAAAGGTGGGTGTAATAGCCCAAACTACCCAAAATGAAAACTTCTTTAAAGAAGTGGTAGGAGAACTCTCCATTTGGGTTGAGGAACTGAAGGTAATAAACACCATTTGTAATGCCACCTCTATACGACAGGAAGAGGTAAGGGAGTTGGCTCCTAAAGTTGATGTAATGGTTATCATTGGTGGGAAAAATAGCGGAAATACCACCCGTTTGTACAAAATTGCTAAATCCTTAAACCCTAATAGT
>DTXZ01000012.1 GCA_012962155.1 Aquificales bacterium | reverse complement strand
CGCTCTTACACCTGTTATACCTTCCCTTAAACACTTCGCTATCTCAGGTATGTATTCCCAATAATGTTTCTCTTTCTTCTCCCTTTTCTTCCCCTTCCTTCTCTTATTCACTTTCTCGCTTAAAGGTTTGTGATTAGCTTCTTTCTAAACGGTTGGGCAAAAGTGGGAGAGAAGCTTTACAAAACTCCAGAAAAAAGCTAGAACTTCGGAAAGTTGTTGTAAAATATATAAAAACCCTTGAGGGGCATAAATTGATGGTTTTTTCAGTCGCTTTTAGTCCCGATGGAAGGCTTCTAGCTTCGGGAAGTTATGATAAAACCATCAAGAAAGCAGGAATATACAGGGTAGTAGCACTTGCAGGAAAGAAGAAAAATCAGGAAAGAAGAGCTACTGGGCACTCAACTTACTTGAAGAATTGACTATTTCTACACCTTACCATCTCGTGAATTACCGTTTTTTTTAACACATTGTTGTGAATTCTCGGGAATCGTATTTTAGGAAGAAAAATGCCTAAGGTAGCCTTGGCTCTAGGATTACCTTGAAGTCTTCTTCAAAAGAGCCTCCGTAAGTTTTTTATCTGAGAAGAAAGCAAAAGAATAAGATGCCTCATAATTTAGAAAGCCTATTTCACCGAAAGGGTAGTGGTTAAAACGCTACATCTTTCCCCGTATCAATTTCTTTATATTGCGAATAACCCGCCTGTTGCTCTCTCAACTGTATGGGTTCCCATGTCTATAGAGAGCACTCCGTATAGGGAGGAAGAGTAACCGTTCTTTTTTACACCGCTGTTGGAGTAGTTTATGTAGGTAAAGTAAGGTTGCAGGGTTAAATTCCAATTTTGGGCATAGCCTAGTTCCATGGCAAACACGGTAGCTATAAGCAGTTTCTTTCTTGCCACAGCAATTAAAAGTTTAATTTTTACCTTAAAAGTCTCTCTCCCTTGCCACTCGGAAAAAAGGCTTTATATTTGCCTTTAGAAAGTTTCTAAATATATACTTTTACAAGTTTCAAACCTTAACACCATAAGGGAGGAGAACGAATGCTTATTAGAAAAGAACATGCGTTGGCACTTCTTGAACTTTTAGAAGGCGAAAGGAAAAAAAAAGAGGTAGCGGTAGCCCCCGAAAGGGAAGAGATCTTTACCGAATTGGAATTTCAGAACTTGGCGGAACCCTATCGGCCCCTTAAATACGGTTTGACCTATTGGGGTAGGGCTTTGGCGGTAATCCTTGAGGAGATGGTCCAAAAAGGCCTAATAAAACATCCAAGCGAGTGGGACGAAACCTTCCGGTGGCTCGGAACGGAAATTATTACCGCCATTGCCGATGCGATAGAAAACAAAGATCTTCCGGGTAAATTAACGGAAAAACTTTTGGAGGAGAGAGGATTTATAGAACTCCGTAAGGAGGAAAAGAAAGGTGAATACAAAGCGGTAAACTCCTATGCCAAGGAGATTTATGAAATATTTAAAAACGCCACACCTCGTTTGGAAATTTCCAAAGAGTTGACGGAATACATTAAGAAAACCCCTGTTGGACCCAACGAAAGCGGTAAACTACCCGAAGGTGGAAGATATCCCCAACTTTTGGAGTCTATGAGACTTATAGCCTTCTCCGTTCCAAATAGCGACATTTACGCCTTCACCGGGCTGGGAAAGGCCGTCAAGGAAGCCCTAAACTACATATCCCCGAGTTTACCGGTTTTGATAAGCGAAGACATACTCTATTCGTTGGTGAAAATCCTCGATGAAGGTTTTGAGGCCCTATCGGATACCCAAAAGGAAACCTTGTGGGAACTCGGATTGGTTGATGAAAGTGGAAATCTCTATCCCGCAGGGGAAAAACTTTTGGAAGTCTATAGGCGCTGGAAAGATAAAGAATATCCTCCTGTAAAGACCTTCAATATAGAAATCCTTGAGGCCCAACTTTTAAAAACTATAGACTTCATCTGGAGTGAGGAATATCCCAAAAACCCCGAAGTGGTTCCCACCGTGGAAAATGTGGTCCACTTCCTGTTGGAAAAACCCCTTAAGGAGTACAAACATCTGCTAGAATACTACGGAAGGAAAATAAACCAAGACTTCAACTATAAGAAAAAGGAGGAAATTAGGAAGAAGTTTGCGGAGGTAAAATCGGTCGAGGAACTGTTTAAGTCCTTCTACGAAAAAGGTAATCGGTGGCTGGAAAAACTCGCCGACGTGGTTCAAGAAGCTTTGCACTCACTTGAGGCTTTCAACCTAATTACATCCCAGGAATGGGAAGGTAAAAAGGTTTACAAACTAACGGAGTTTGGGGAAAAAGTCCTTGAAGACATGAAGAGGAGGGGTATAAGGGAAATTTCCTCCACCGCGGTTAAGGCTATAACTATAACCAATAGGGAAATTTCCGCACCCAATACCGAATGGTATAGACAGGCTTTGGAAGAGAACCTAATAGGTGCGGGAGAACCCACCGTTGCCGGAAGACTTTACTCAGAGCTGGCCTACAAAATAAGGAGGCTACCCCATATTACAAGATTTGAACTCCAAGTACTTCATAAAATACCCTCCAAAGGTTTCTTTGTGGAGGACGTTTACGCCCAATTTGACGAAAACTGGAAAGAGGAGGTTACCTACGCCCTAAATAAATTGGAGGCAAGGGGATTTCTAAACATATTGCAAAACAATGCGGTAGTCCTAACCCCCGCGGGTGAGTTAATTAAAGAAGCCCTTGCGGGAGTTCCCGAAGGGGTAGCCCAACCTTTAACACCCACCGCGGTAAGGGTCTTAGAAGCCTTAAGGAAGGTTGGAAACCTCTACGTAAAGGAAGAAAAGGTTCGTATTTTGCCCAAAAACATTGAGCAAGCTCTAAAGCTCTCCGGCTTGGATAAGGAAACCTTTGAAAAAGAATTGGTCGTTTTGAGGGTTTCGGGTCTGATAGGTAGAACCTCGGTAAACAAAGCGGGTTTGCAAGTTCTCAAAGCTTTGGAACTATTGAATTAGATTTCTCCTTCTTTTTGTTTTCCTCAAGCTTTTCTAAACACCCTCACCCCTTTACTTCTAAGGGGGTATTAACTATTAAATAATGCAATACGTCTTTGGACCCGTTCTTTCCCGAAGACTGGGGCTCTCCTTGGGAGTTGACCTGCTCCCACCCTCAAAAGTTTGTTCTATGGATTGTGTATACTGCGAGTGTGGAAAAACCCAAAGGCAAAACCTAACATTGGAAAGGAGAGAATGGGTTCCCACCGAGGTGGTAAAAGGGGAATTGGAAGAGATCCTTTCCAACCCCGAATTGGAGTTGGACTTTGTAACATTTTCGGGAAACGGTGAACCAACCTTGCACACCCGGTTTGGAGAAATAGCAAAGTTTGTAAAAGAGATTAGACCCGACCTTAAGGTGGCACTCCTTACCAACGCTTCCACCCTCTGGATGGGAGAAGTTTTAAAAGAGCTCAAGTATGTAGACCTAGTTTCTCCCTCGTTGGATGCTGTAACCGAGAAGGTTTTTAGAAAAGTAAACCACCCCGTCAAGGGTTTAACGGTGGAAAAGGTCCTGAAAGGCTTGAAAAAGTTAAAAGAAACCTTCGGAGGGGAAATTTGGATAGAAACCCTTTTCGTTAAGGGGATAAACGACTCCCCCGGGGAGGTGGAAAAGATAGGCGAATGGATACATCGCCTAAAGCCCGACCGTTGGCAGATAAATACGGTAGTCCGCCCTCCCGCCTACCGCGTCCAAGGTTTAACCGAAGAGGAGCTTATTCAAATAGCCCGAAGGGTAAACTACAACCCCACCGATATAGTTTGTTATAACTATCTGCGTTTGGAACCGAAGAAAAAAACCGAAGCGGAAAAGGTTAGGGAAAAACTTCTCAACTTGGTAAAGAGGAGACCTTCCCCCCTCGGGGAGTTAAAAAGGGCTTTAAATTTAACCGAGGAGGGTTTTGAAGAACTTATAGAAACCCTTCTAAGGGAAGGAAAGGTAGAACTGGTAACCTACGGGGGGGAGAAGTTTTTAACTTCCACTCAAAAGGGAGAGTAAGGTGGTCCCTACCCTTCGCCTTATGATTTCGTATTTTCCTAGAAGCCTCCTAAGCTCCTTTTCCAAAGCCGCTATGGGGGTCAAGTTTTGTGGAGAACGCCTATCTCGGAGCGGGTCGTTGGCAAAGTAAACGGCCACACTTGCCCCCTTTTCCATAATCTCTTTTAAAAGTTTTAAATCCCCCCCGTGGGGGACTTCCAAACGGGCTATTCCCGCCAATGGATTTTCTACCGCCATTTGGGGATGAACTGGGGCTAGCCTTACATAGCAGCCTACCTTTTTAACCTTTACTCCCTCCGTTTTACCGCCTTTGGTTCTCTTTGCCTCCTCCTCAAATAGGAAAAGGGGAGTTCTTTCCCCTCCCTTTATGTTAAAGAGGACCTCTTCCAATCCTTGGAGGTAAAAATACCTGCTCTCCTTTACGAGGTATATTACATTGGGGAGAAACTTCGTAGTTTTTACCGGTCCGTCGCTAACCACAAAGATATCGGAACCGTAAACCTGTCTTAAAACCTCCAGCTCCATTTTTTTCATAACCCCATTTGCATATTCGGAAACGTTCTCCATAGGTGAGTCCATAGTTTCAAAAACCAATTTGGTTTCCCCAACGGTTGTTTCCCAGCGGGGTGGAACCTTTACCCCCTTGGCGTTGTGGATAAAATACCTTTTAACGTTCCTATAAAGGAGCTTGTAATCCACCCTGTCCAAAGAGCGGTCAATTAGCAAAGCCCCCGCACCTATGGAGATGAAAATTCCCTCTCCCGCAAAGCGGTTTCCGTCAAATATTTCAACCCTATATTCGGTTCTCCTAACACCGTCTATGAAAACTATTTTGGGCGGAAGGTTGCCACCCACCTTTATAGGTTTCCAGTTTTCCCTTTTAACCTCAAGGAAGGGCTCCAAGGTTTTTACGAACTTTTTCGGTTGGTATTCCTCGTTTCTTACCTCCCTTTCTGCGGGAAAGAATCGGAGCATCCCTAATGGGAGATAATACCATCTCCGATGTTTCCCAACTGGCTTAGGCTGATAATAGTTTCGCTCCTTACTCTCCTTGTCATAAATCTATTTCTAAACCTACCCCAAAAGTTAAGGGAAGAGGGACTCTCCCAAGTTGCGGTTTTACTTCCCAATCGGACCTATTCCTGTGAGGTTGAAAGGGTAGAAAATTGCAAACTTTTTTGTTACGAGCTCAATACCGCAACCCTTTTGTGTTTAAAGCCCGCAAAGTGTAACTCCCTACAAGGTTTAAAAAAGGGAGACAAGGTAACCTTTGAGGTTGAAAACCTTCCCTATTACAACAACGGGTGTGCACCGATAAAAATCATCCGCCCCTGAGGGCTTGGGCTATTACCTTTAAAAGTTTTTCTTTACCCTGTCCCTCCTTTGCGGAGGTCCTTACCGCGGGATTTATTCCCAAAGCCTTTAGCTTTTTTTTCGTTTGGGCCAGTTCCTTTTGGGTAGCCTTGTCGGTTTTCGTTAAAACAACTTCAAAGGGCACATTTAAGTATTTCAGCCAACTCAAAAGTGCCTTGTCATCTTCCGTAGGTCCCACCTTTGCATCTATGAGGACCAAAACCAACCCAATGTCTCCCGCCTTTAGGCGGAAATAACCTTCTATGAGTTTTTTCCAATTCTCTATTTCCTTTCGGTCTCCTTTGGCAAAGCCGTATCCGGGCAGGTCTACTAAAAAAGCCTTTAAACCCTCAAAGTCCCAACGGAAGTAATTTATTGAACGGGTTCTTCCCGGCGTTCTACCGACACGGGCTATATTCCTCCCGACCAACATATTGAGCAGGGAAGACTTACCCACGTTAGACCTACCTACGAAAACCACCTCCCTCCTCGGTTCGTTGGTTTTGGGCAGGTCCTCCAGACGGTATACGCTTTTTACGAATTCAACCTTCATAGTAAGTTATTTCTATGTTTTTTCTAAAAAAGTTAATAACTTACTTTGTCCTCCTTCCACCCGGTAACCTCGTTTTGTTCCTACTGGTTTTGGGATTTTACCTGATCAAAAAGGGGGTAAAATTTGCAAGTTACATAACCCTTGCGGTGGGGTTTGCTTTGTATTTTCTCTCTACCGAAGTTGGAGCAAGCCTGCTGATATCACCCTTGGAGGAATCTTTTAAAGTCCCCCCCAAAGAAATTAGAAATTCTTGCCAGTATTTGGTCCTTCTCGGCGGAGGCGTCAAAAGGGGTGCACCCTTTTTGGAATTAAAAAACGACCTAAACGGGGATTCCTTTAAAAGGGCGGTGGGGGCATACCTCCTTTACCGGCAAAAACCGAGAAAAATAGTAGCAAGCGGATACTCGGTAAGGGAAAGTCACCCCGAAGGTTTGGTTATAAAAGATTTGTTAGTAAGTCTGGGGGTGGAAAAAGGGGATATTATTGCGGAAGACAGGAGTAGGGATACTTTTGAAAATGCCCTTTTTGTGGCAAAGCTCGTTGGAACAAAAAAGGTATGCCTAATAACCTCCGCCTACCACATGAGGAGGGCGGTACACCTCTTTTCCAAGGCAGGGGTAAAGAATTTAGTCCCCATTCCGGTGGATTTTAAAACCTCCAAAGCACCCTTTACGGTCTACAAGCTATTTCCAACCTCCTATTGGTTAAACATTTCTTCCAAGGCCCTTAAGGAGTATTTGGGACTACTTTATTACTCTCTGAGGTGATGAGAACTATTCGTCTTGTTCACATAGCGGATTTGCACGCGGGAAAAACCAACGAGCGGAGGTTAAACCGTAATAAAGACCTCCTGCACTCGCTCAATCAGGTTTTGGATCTTATAAAGTCGGAAAAGGCAGATTACCTTCTGGTTGCGGGAGATATATTTGACAAGAAACTTCCCGATGCGGAAAGTTTAGGACTGATAACGGAATTTTTCGTAAAGGTTGGCGAACTGAAAACGAAAATCGTTGCGGTAAGCGGAAATCACGATAGCGTACAATTTTTAGAAGCCCAAACCCCTTGGATGGAAAAGTTTGATATAAAACTCTTTACCCGCCCCACCGCCAATAAATTGGTCTTTGCGGACGGAGAGTTAGCCTTTGTAGGCATTCCCTTTATAAGTGAAAGGGCTATAACCGACCTGGGCGAGGGAGTGCAGAGGGCCAAAATCCAATATTCGGAAGCGGTAAAGAAACTCTTACTCTATGTGGAAAAAAAGGTAGAAAACTTTAAATGGAAAATCCTGATAGGGCATCTGTTTTTTGCCGGTTCAAAAATCGGCAACAGCGAAATAGAGGTTACGGTTAGCGACGCCTACGCGGTTTCCCAAAGTGTCTTGCCCCCTACTTTTGACTACATCGCTTTGGGGCACGTCCACCGATACCAGAGGTTGCAAGAGTCTCCCACGACCGCCTACTACACCGGTTCCCTATACCAATTGGATTTCGGCGAAAGTGGGCAGGATAAGTTCTTCAACTTCGTGATTTTGGAAGGGAAAAATCCCAAAGTGGAAAAAATAAAGCTTTCCCTTTTAACGAGGTTTGAAAAGCTAACCCTTAGGAAGGGGGATAGGGTAGGCAACCTTGTGCGGTTTAAAAAGGAAAACACTTACTACTGGGTTACGGTGGAAGCGGATACCCCGCAAGAGTTTATGCTCAGAAAACGAAAATTGGAGGAAATCTTTGGCGAAAATCTGCTGAGAGTCTACCCACAAGACCGCTTAAAAAGGAAGAAAGAAAAAAACAGCTCCAATAGAGGAACCTTAAACTTAAGAAACCCCGTAGAAGTATTAAAGGCTTACTACAAATCCCAAGGTAGGGAATGGAATACGGAGGCGGAAAGGGTTATTAAAAAATTGCTGGAGGAGAAAATTTGAACTTGTGAGCTTCGTTAGTTCAAACCTTTGCAAAAACTACCTATTAACCTCGCGAAACTCATAACCTATTAAAAAAAAAGAGTAAGTTCAAAATTAAGAGGTAAAAAACCCCTTTTTTCGGGGAGTTTTTTTTCTTTAAAAGGGCTTTGGGGGTTTCAAATGGGCGCACTTTTAGAGGTTAGAAATTTAAAATACAAAACTGAGGAAGATAAGGAAATTCTAAAAGGTGTTAACTTGGACGTAAAAAAGGGAGAGATTCATGTAATTTTAGGTCCCAACGGAGCGGGGAAATCAACCTTGGCAAATCTAATAGCGGGTTCGGGAGGATACGAAAAACCTTCCGAGGGTGAAATAATTTTTGACGGAAAAAATATAAACGGAAAACCTTTACACGAAAGGGCGAGGTTGGGATTAACCATAGCCTTTCAGGAACCCGCCCGTTTCGAAGGTATTACCGTGGAGGAGTATTTGAAACTGTCCGCCAGAAATAACCCTTCCGCCGATATTGAAGCTTGCTTAAGAAAGGTTGGTTTAGAACCTAAGGAATACTTAAAACGTTTTCTGGACGACAGCCTTTCGGGTGGAGAAAGGAAGAGAATAGAGTTGGCCTCTATTATGTGTATGAAACCCAAATTGGCCATTCTCGACGAAATAGATAGCGGAATAGATTTTGTTTCCATAGACGAGATTGGAAATCTCTTTAAAACCATGAGAGAGGAAGGAACCACCTTATTGGTTATAACCCATAGGGAAAACCTAGCCCTCATTGCGGATAGAGCTTCCCTGATGTGTAACGGGACTATAGTTGAAACCGGCGACCCCGAAAGGGTTATTCGAAAATTTGAAAAAGAGTGCCTCATCTGTGAGGTGCACAATCCCGAGCTAGTTAAAGGTCTAAAGCAATAAAAGGAGGTTAAGTCATGAATGTTAATCTAGACGGAAGAATTTTACAGGGTGTTGATTTCCTCCACAAGGTAGGTGTAAATTTTAAAGCGGAAGATTTAGCCTTTTTTGTTGATAAAAACGAGATTTTATATAAAAAACCCATAGAGGGAATAAAGTCGGAAGTAGTCCCCACCGAGCTTGGTATAAAAATGAAAACCGTTATCGAACCCGGTGTAAAAATTGACTACCCCATAGCACTCTGTTTTGGAAATTTTAACTACGGAGATCGGCACGTAAACGAGCAAGAGCTAATAGTGGGGGAAGGGGCCCAAGTAAAGATTTACACCTTTGCGCTAATAGGTCCCGGACAATCCCTAAACAGGAAGGATTTAGTAACCGTTCGTTTGGGTAAAAAGGCAAAGGTAGAGCTTTACGATATTCACTACCACGATATAACTTCGGATATAAACTTTTATGCGGAGCTCAACGCTTACCTTGAGGAAGGGGCATACTTTTACAACCTCCTAAAGGTAACCGACCAAAAGAGTGGCAAATTTAAAACCAAATTCTACGGTGAACTCGGACCCAAAGCGGTTGCAATTGTAGAGGCTAAAATGAAGGCTACCGCAGGAGACGATGTAGTCGTTGAAGATATTATGAGATTGGTCGGTGAGGGTTCCCGCGGGCTTTCCAAATCCAGGATTATAGCATTGGACGGCGCCAAGGCGGAATTTAAAGGTGAAGCCTACGGAGAAGCCCCCAATTCCCGCTGCCACATAGATTGTGCAGAAGTTGTTAAAGGTGAAAACGTGGTTTTGAAGAATATACCCATATTGGTGTCCACAAACGACACCGCTAAATTAACCCACGAGGCTTCAATAGGAAAAATAGATAGAAAGCAATTGGAAACCTTAATGGCAAAAGGTTTAACGGAAGAAGAGGCTACCGACGTAGTTGTTCAAGGAATGCTCCGTTAATCCTTTTTATCCTTTTCCTTAGCTTTTTCTTCAATTTTTTCCCTCAAAAACTCCAGTAGTTCACCGTTTATATCCTCCCTCTCAAGGGCAAAGGTTATAACCGTCTTTAGGTAGTCCAGTTTATTTCCCGTATCAAAAACCGAGTTTCTATCTATTTTGTACGCGTAAACCGCTTCTTCTTTTAAAAGCTCCTTTATAGCGTCGGTAAGTTGTATTTCCCCACCTTTACCAGGTTTGGTCTTCTCCAGCTTCTCCCAAATAGTCGGTGTAAACAGATATCTCCCCACCACCGCGTAATTTGAAGGAGCCTCTTGAGGGGAAGGTTTCTCCACAATGTCCTCTACGAGGAACGTATCGTTGTCTATTTTCCTAACTTTGGCTATACCGTATTTGAAAACATCCTTACGGGGAACCTCAAAAAGAATAATCACACTTTTACCGTAGCGGTGATATATTTGCCTCATTATGTCAATGGTGTTTATTCCCTTGATGATAATATCTCCGAGGGAGACTATAAAGGGCTCTTCCGAACCCAAGGTAGCTTTGGCGGTTAAAATGGCGTGACCCAACCCCTTTTGCTCCTTTTGGCGGATAAAAATCGGATTTACAAGGTGGCTAATTTTTCTAACCTCCCCAAGGAGTTTCTTTTTACCCGCCCGTTCAAGATGAAGTTCCAAATCGGGGTTGAGGTCAAAGTGGTCTTCAATAGCCCTTTTGTGCCTACCGGTAACAAATATTATGTTGTAAACACCTGCCTCAAGAAGTTCCTCCACTATATACTGAATTACGGGCTTGTCAACTATGGGGAGCATCTCTTTAGGCATAGCCTTCGTTGCGGGCAGGAATCTTGTTCCCCAACCGGCTACCGGAATTATAGCTTTATTTACCATTTCAATCTTAAATTAATTTAACCATCCCAACCCGCCTATCATCTTTTTTAAGAATTTTCCAAAATCCACTCAAGGGCTGTGGGAAAATCCTTTTTATCTTTAATTGTTAAAACGATTTCCCCCTTTAGGGCATCGTTTTCCAAGTTTCCTACCAAAATTTTAGGAAAACCTTTTTCCGATTTAAAGCCTTCCACTAAAACCACATCGCAGTCTTCAAAGAACTTTAAAACATCTTTGAGGGTAAATTCTTTCATAAACCACATAGTTAAGTGGGAAGGAGAAACCAACGCCGTTTTTTCGGTAAAACTTTTCACCCTAAAGGTGTCGGAACCTTTCTTGTCGGTCACCCCCTTTCCCTTGGGGTCGTGTTTTATATATCCCACCTTTAGCCCCCTTTTTTTCAGTTCCTCTGCTAAATAGGTCGCCAAGGTGGTTTTTCCCGAGTTGTGGTAACCGATTATCTGAAATAGCCGCATAAGGTATTTAGTTAAATGCAGGAAATATTGGATTTCGATAGGTCGCCCCTTTATTTAGCCTATCGCTTGGTGGAGGAAGGAAAAATAGACCCTTGGGATGTGGATTTGGATAAGCTCATAAACCGTTACTTAGAAGTGATCGGTCAAATGGAATTAAAAGATTTGAGGATTCCCGCCCAAATTGTAGCCTTTGCAACTTTCCTTATAAAGAAACAAATGGAAATTCTTTTTCCCAAACCGCCCCGCCCAAGGGTTAGGAAAAGGATTACCTTAAAGGAGATAGAAGAGGAATTTCACTCCACCGATGGGGGAGAGTTTATTTTGGAAACCCGAAAGAGGGTTGTAAGAAAAAGAAAAACATCTAAAAAGGTGGAGAGGAAAAACTCTACCTTCCAAGGGCCTCCCCTTCACAAAGCCAAATTGGAGGAGGTTCTATCCTACCTGCTTTCTTTGCTGGAGCGATTGGAGGAGGGTGAGGATGTATCTTTTGACAAAATAGCAACAAAAGATGATTACGTAGCCAAACTATGGGGACTGCTCAATATGGCTTACGAAGGAAAGGTTGTTTTAAGGCAGGAAACCCCCTTCGGGGAGATTTTCTTTTCAAAAGCCACCCCGAAAGGGGAAAAGTAAAATTACTCCCATTCTATGGTTCCCGGTGGTTTGGATGTGATATCGTAAACCACCCTGTTTATACCCCTTACCTCGTTAATAATCCTTCTCATAACGTGGTCTAAAAACTGGTAGGGGAGTTTGCTCCAGTCGGCGGTCATTCCGTCGGAGCTATCCACAGCCCGAAGGGCTACAACCCTCTCGTAAGTTCTTACGTCACCCATAACCCCAACGGTCTTAACGGGTAATAAAACCGCAAAAGCCTGCCAAACCTTGTCGTAAAGTCCCCACTTCTTCAGTTCCTCTATAAAAATTTTATCCGCCTTTCTCAGAAGATTTAAATCCTCCCTAGTTAAGGGTCCCAAAATTCTTATAGCCAATCCGGGACCGGGGAAAGGATGTCTCCCCAAAACCTCTTCGGGAATTCCCAAAATCTTGCCCAATTTTCTAACCTCATCCTTAAAGAGTTCCCTTAACGGTTCTAGCAATTTTAGATTCATCATTTCGGGAAGTCCACCTACGTTGTGGTGGCTCTTTATTTTCGCCGCACCTTTTACTCCCGCACTCTCTATAACGTCGGGGTAAAGCGTTCCTTGTAGTAAAAATTTAACTCCTTCATACTTTTTGGCTTCCCTTTCAAAGACTTCTATGAAGGTGTGTCCGATAATTTTCCTTTTCTCCTCGGGGTCTTCTACCCCTTCCAATCTTGAAAGAAATATTTCACCGGCATCTACAACCCTAAGGGGCAATCCCAAACTCTTTAAGTTCCTTTCAACTTCCCGCCTTTCGCCTTCCCTCAGTAAGCCGTGGTCTATGAAAATCGGAATAAGGTTGTCCCCTATAGCCTTGTAGGTTAGAACCGCGGAAACGGTCGAATCAACCCCGCCTGAAATGGCGGCTATTACTTTTTTGTCTCCCACTTGTTCGCGGATCTTTTTTATTTGCTCTTCAACGAAGTTTTCCATAAACCAGTTTCGGTTAGCTTTGGCTATTTCAAAAACAAAATTGGCTATTATTTGCCTTCCGTATTGGGTGTGGGTTACTTCCGGATGAAATTGAACGCCGTAGAATTCCCTTTCGGGATTGGCTATAACCGCAAAAGGTGCGTTGTCGGAAACCGCCAAAACTTCAAACCCTTGGGGAAGCTCGGTAACCTTATCCGCGTGGGACATCCAAACCTGAAACTCCTTTGGAAGTCCCTTAAACAGTTTGTTTTCCTTTAAAACCGTTAGGGTTGCCCTTCCATATTCGTGCTTATCCGCGGGTGCAACTTTACCACCAAGCTGATGGGCCAAAACTTGTAGTCCGTAACAGATACCCAAAATGGGAATTCCTAAATCGTATATCCCCTCGGGTGGAAGAGGTGCATCTTTTGAATAAACCGACGCGGGTCCCCCCGAAAAAATTATTCCTTTAGGTTTCCTTTTAATTATTTCCTCCAAAGGTGTATCCCAGGGTAGTATTTCGCTGTAAACGTTTAACTCCCTAACCCTTCGGGCTATAAGTTGAACGTATTGGGAACCGAAGTTGATAACGACTATACCACCCTCTTTCATAGGGAGAGATTTTATAGAAAATCTGCTGGCCTAAACCCTTTACCCTAGGGAGCTACAGCCCGCCCGCGCAAGCGTTTTTAAAATATTAGCTTTAATATAAAAGCTTTTAATGAGTGATTTTAGACAAGATATTAAAGGAGGAAAAATTCAGGAAATTGCTATTACCGATAAAGGTTTCTTCATTCACCAAAAGTTTTTTAAAAATTCGGAAAACATGAAAACTTATAAAGTTAGAGAAGAGGAATTTTACTCCTAATTTGCAAATTATTTGGTTAAAGACCTTAAAGAGTGTACCAATGCCATACCTTTGGGAGGGAATCAATTTCAGGATAAATGGGGAACTCCCGATGTAATTGGGAGTTATAAGTTTTCTCCAATAGACCCTATAACACCTACGCCCGAAATTATTACTGCGGAGATAAAAATAGACGAAAATCAGTTAATAACCGCTTTAGGTCAGGCCTGTGCTTACAAACTTTTTAGCCATAAGGTCTATTTGGTAGTTCCCAATACCTCTAAGGATTTGGCACGGGTTGAATCTCTTTGTTTAAGGTTTGGTATCGGTCTAATAGTCTTTGACGCCAACAATCCCTCCAATCCCAATTACGAAATAAGAACGAGGGCCTTAAAGAGTGAACCCGATTTTTACTACTTAAATGAATATTTAAGAAAGTTAAAAAAGGAACAATTAGATAAGTTATTCAATTAAGTTTCCTTTAAAAGTTTCTCCTTTATCTCTTCAAACTTATCCAAAGCGCTATCAACGGGAACATCTATTTTCTCACCCGTTTTTCTAATCTGGATTTCCACCAATCCGTCTTTGGCTTTTCTGCCTACAACTATGCGAATAGGAATACCTATTAAGTCCGCATCTTTGAATTTAAATCCAGCCCTCTCATCGCGGTCGTCAATTATTACATCAATCCCCCTTTCAAGGGCTTGGTTGTATAGTTTTTCCGCTACCTGTTTTTGGGTTTCATCGCTCATATTTAAAGGTAAAATTTCCAGTTCAAAAGGTGCCACATTGGGGTACCAAATAATACCGTTTTCGTCGTAGGATTGTTCCACTATTGCGGCCATAAGGCGGGATACCCCAATTCCGTAACACCCCATAACAATAGGTTTTTCTTTACCGTTTTTGTCCACAAAGTAAGCATTCATAGGTTCGGAATAGCGGGTGCCCAGTAGGAATATGTGTCCTATTTCCAAACCCCGCGATAGTTTTAAAGGTTTTCCACACTTGGGACAGGGGTCACCATTTTTTACCTCTGCAAGGTCGTAAAATTCCCCGTATTCAAAATCCCTTTCCGGGTTAGCGTTTATATAGTGGTAGTGAGTTTCATTGGAAGCCACCACCAAATTTTTAACCCCGTAGAGGGAATTATCCCAAATAAGTCTTTCAACCCTATTTGGTGGTAGGTTTAAAATACCGACAAATCCTCTTTCTGTTCCCAGAATCGCTTTAATCTCCTCATCGGTTGCCAAACGGAAATTATCGGTTCCCAAAAGACGTTCCAATTTGTTTTCGTCCACCTCGCGGTCACCCCTTATTAAGACCAAAACGGGTTTACCCTCTACCAGATATAGAAGACTTTTCATGATTTTTTCGGGTCTGGTTTTTAAAAACTTCGCCAGTTCCTCTATTGTTCTCGTGTTAGGAGTTTCCACCTTTTGTAGGGATTTTTCCTCCTCCTCCTCTACGGGGGGTTTACTTAATGGAACTATTTCCGCGTTGGCGGAATATCCGCAACTTTCACAGTAAGCTACCTTTGCCTCTCCGTAGAGGGTTAGGGCAACAAATTCCTCCGATTTTTTACCTCCAATCTGTCCCGTATCCGCCAAAACCCTTAAAAACTTTAACCCTATTCTGCGGAAAATTCTTTCATAGCTTTGACCCATCAGTTCATAGGACTTTTTGGCATCCTCATAGTTGGTATCAAAGGAGTATGCATCCTTCATAAGGAATTCCCTTGCCCTTATAAGACCGAAACGGGGTCTCTTTTCGTCCCTAAACTTGGTTTGTATCTGATAGAGGATAAGCGGAAGGTCTTTGTAGGATTTAACCTCTTTGCGAACTAAATCGGTAATCTCCTCCTCGTGGGTTGGTCCCAAACAAAAATCCCTACCGTGGCGGTCTTTTAGTTTAAAAAGTTCTTCCCCGTAAAGTGCCCATCTACCCGTTTCTTCCCAAAGCTCGCGGGGGTTTAAAACGGTGAGTAAAACCTCTTGGGCCCCCGCTTTGTTCATCTCTTCCCTAACGATGTTTTCTATCTTTTTGAGAACTTTAAGTCCCAAGGGGAGAAACTCGTATATACCCGCTGCAACCTGCCTTATAAACCCCCCCCTAACCAAAAGTTTATGGGAAGGGGAAACCGCATCGGCAGGCGCTTCCTTTAAAGTGGGAATAAAAGCCCTTGACCAACGCATTAAGGTTTTAATTAAATTTCAAGTTGGGCAAATTTCTTCCTTCCTTCCTCAAATAGATCGCCGCCGTAAATGTCGTAGGCTACAACTACGGGAAAATCCACCACATAGAGTTTTCTAACCGCTTCGGGCCCCAAATCTTCATAGGCTATAACTTCCGAAGATTTTATTTTCTCCCTATAGAGCGCCGCCACTCCTCCAACCGCCGCAAAGTATACCGCCTTATACTTTTTAAGGAGTTCCTTAACAAACGGCTGCCTGTAACCCTTTCCTATCATTCCCTTAAGCCCCAACTTCAAGAGGTGTTCCACATATCTATCCATCCTCGCAGAGGTAGTGGGTCCCGCGGAACCTATAACCTCCCCCGGTTTTGGGGGTGTAGGTCCCACGTAGTAGATTATCTGCCCTTTAACATCAAAGGGTAGGGGTTTCCCTTGGGCTATAGCTTCGGTCATGCGCTTGTGGGCCGCGTCCCGTGCGGTGTATATGTAACCGGTAATTAAGACTTTGTCACCCGCCCTAAGTTGGCTTATAACCTCTTCCGTTAAAGGGGTGGTTAGGCGTATCTCTTTAGCCATAAAAGCTAAATGGTATCCTACTTAGCACTAATGCCTAAACGCACCTTTGCAAAGGGGTTTTTAGCCTCTTCCCTTGCGGTGGGAATTAGCCGAATTTTAGGCTTTTTTAGGGAAATTTTAATAGCATCCCTTTTCGGTGCAAGTTATCTTACCGACGCCTTCTTCTTAGCTTGGAAAATACCCAACCTTTTCAGAAGGGTTCTAGGTGAAGGGGCTTTGGAAAAAGTTCTGCTTCCTATGCTCGGTAAAGAAATTGACAAAAAGTTTGTGGAAAATCTACTGTTTTTTCTAACGGTTTCCTCCCTTTCGCTAGCCCTGCTTATATCCTTTCTCTCCGAGTGGATTGTAAAATTTTTGACGGGAACTCAAAATGAAGATTTTTTAGAGAATGCGGAGACCTTTCTCGGGATAATGGCTTTTTACCTGCCCTTTGCGGTGATAAATGCCTTTTACTCCTCCCTTTTGCAGTATAAAAAAGCCTTCTTCGTAAGTTACTTTTCCTCCGCGGTTTTCAACCTAACGGTAATTCTTTTTACCCTTTTTTTCTACCCCCTTTGGGGGATTTCTTCCCTCGTTTGCGGCGTAATCCTCGGCGGTTTACTTCAAGTAGCCTTTATCCTTCCCTTTGCCGAAAGGGAGGCGGTTTTTTTTATTCCTAAAGTCGGTTTCCATCCCAAACTTAAAAAGTTTTTGGTCAATATCGTCCCCTCCTTCTTCTCCGCAGGGGTAGGGCAAATTTCCACTTTGGCGGAGGCCTTTTTTGCGACTCTGAGCGGCGGGGGAGTCCTCTCCCATCTCAACTATGCCTTTAGGTTGTTTCAACTACCCATATCCCTTATAGGTGTCACCTCTTCGCGGGTAAGCCTTTCCTACCTTAGCGGTAAAAGTTATTCTCCCGACCTCCGCCATCTGGAGTTTTCGCTAAAGAAATACCTAATCAAAGGTGGAGAGATAGCCCTCTTTTTTGCCATTCCCACGATGATAGGGATTGTTTTCTATTCCAAAGAGGCGGTTTCCCTCGTTTACGAAAGGGGAGAATTTTCCCCTTCGGACACCTCGGAGGTATCCCTATACTTATCCCTCTACTCGGTGGGGCTTATACCTTCTATACTTTACGGATTGGTTTCCAACATCTTTTATTCCAAGGGGAAGTTTTACCTCTCCTTTTTTCTCTCCCTACTTTGGGTCTTGGTAGAAATAACGATTCCCGCGGTGGGTATAGCGATTTTCAACCTCGGAGGTTGGGTTATAGCCTTAGCCCACTCGGTCGGTGCCTGGATAGTCTTTTTTACCCTATGCGGGGTTTCCCGTTCCTGCGGAATTTTTATCCGCCCTTTGTTGAGGTTGAAAAGGTTTATTCCTATATGGGCTCTTACCGCCTTTTTTTTAGCCCTAACGGAGGAAGTTACAGATAAGTTACTAACCTCGGCGGTTATCCTCTTTACCGCCCTTGTCTACCTATTTCTCTTCAAGAGGTTCTACCTTTAGATTTTTAAAGTCTTCCTCGTTTAAGTTTCCCCTTCTCAAAATTTTAGCCTTTTTTCCCTCCAATTTTAAAAGGGCGGAGGGCAAACCTTTCAAAACCCCGCCGTCGTAGTAAACCGATACCCAATTTCCAAAATAAAAAAAGGCCTGAAATATATCTTTGGCGGGCGGAAACCCCTCCCAATTGGCACTGGGGGCTACCAAAGGTCTTTTATAGGTTTGCAAAAATTTTTTTATAAAACCCTCTTTTACCCATCTAAAAGCTATAAGCCCGCTTCCGCGGGAAACCCATTCAAATCCCTTTACGGGCAAAAGTAAAGATATAGGCTTTTTATAGTTCAGAATATTCAAAACCTCCTTGGTGGGTTTAATACCGAAAAACTCCTCTATTTGGAAAGGGCTATAAACCAATACGATAAGAGGTTTGGAAGGATTTCTCCACTTTGCGTGGTAAACCTTTTCAACCGCTTCGGGAGTTAAGGCATCCGCACATATACCGTAAAGGGTATCGGTGGGAAGCACCACGGGAAAATTCTTTTTCAGAAACTCAATCCCTAGGGGAATATATCTTCCTTTTGCGGGTAAAAGGTGCATTTAAAATAAACTCTAAATGGCTAAAAAGTTTTTTTTGTTAACCTTTATCTCATTGGGATTGGGATTTTCCGCGAGTCTAAGTGAGCTTCTAAACACTGTTCAAGATTTGGTTACCGATTACGAAACAAGCGGTAAGGCAATTTGCTCTCCCTACCTTTACACCAAACTATCGCAATACTACAAATACGGAAAACTCTACACCGCCTACGGTCTAGAAAAACCGGCTATAAACCTTTTGGAACTCGCCTCTTGCAGTGCAACGCCGATAGATTGTTCCCCCTACAAATATTTTACCTATAACCTCCACTCCAAAAGCTTTAACCAACTCTTTAAGAAAAATCCCGTCTTAACCGCAAAAGTTGAAACCTCTTATAACGCCTATGCGGAATGGTGGATTAACAAAAAATTTTCGGGAGAGGATACCTATCAAACCTACAAAAATCTGGAAACTATCTTGAAAAAGGACTTCATAAACTCTTGGACCAAATTTTTAAAAACCGCCGACAAGCCTATATACTTCCGAGTCTCCAAATCTCTAAAACCCGCCGATCTATTTTTATTGGAGATTCTTTACAACTCCTACCGCCTCGGTTTTATAAAAAGGGTAACCTTTTACGGGGATAAAGGAGATTACATTAGGTTACTCCACGAGGGGCTGATATCTCCTAAGGTGCAGTATCAACCTTACGATTGCACGAACTACAACTTCTTAGCGGTATACTAACTTTTTTTCTCTAGCTTTATTCTCCGTAGGTTGTCCCCTTCATATTGAAAGCGAATTACTATGTCCGCATCTAGGGAGGGGTCTAAGTCCGCCCACTCAACAATGAGGATTCCCGAACCCACGTAGTCGGTAAAGTCAAAATTTTTCACCCTATAGAGGTCGGCGTGATATACGGTTCCCTTTTTGGTTTTGTATTCGTTTAAAACCGCAAAGGTTGGACTCCTTACCACCGTTCCCTCTTCCGGTTTGAGGGCTTCAACCAAAAACTTGGTAAAGGTAGTCTTCCCGGTTCCCAAATCCCCTATTAGTGCTATAACCTCATTTCCCTTAAGTTGTTTTGCCAGATTTTGGGCTAGCCCCTTTAGTCCCTTGAGGTCTACCACATACTCTCCCATGAAAGGATAAAAGGATATAGGGGAAAAACGAAAGGGGTTAAATAGCTTTGGGTTTGCAAACGTTAATGAGGTTTTGAATGCTATCTTCCCTTCCGAGGCGTTCTTGGACCTCTTTAACCCTATCGTGGTAGGTGGGTTTTTCTACTTTGTAGTAAACGCCTATGTGGGCTTTGGTATTGTTGGGGTCTCTGTAGTTGTCATCCCAGTGGATAGCCATTTCCATCGCTTTGTTGAAATTGTCTATCTCGTTGTGCCCGAGGTCTTCGTTGATATCTATAAGGTGGTTTTTGTAATACTTGTAGCTGTCAAACTTGTTGAACGTAGGGCAAGGCGAAATTATGTTGACAAAGGATAGTCCCTTATGGGAGATAGCTTCCTTTATTATTTTAGTCATATGTTTTAGGTTACCCGCATAGGTTTGGGCTACGTAGGTTGCCCCGAAGGTTAGCATATACATAATGGGGTTAATGTGCCCGTCAATGTTTCCATAAGGTGTCAAACTACCGTATTGACCATCCCGGGATGTGGGGGAAATTTGGTTTTTGGTAAGACCGTAAACCTTGTTGTCCATCATTATTATAGTGATGTCCAAATTCCTTCTGGCAACGTGGGGGTTGTGTCCGCTTCCGATGGAGAACATATCCCCGTCACCGGTGAAAACGATAACGTCCAAGTCGGGACGGGCTACCTTAACACCTATGGCAAAGGTTATAGCCCTGCCGTGGAGGGTATGGGCGTTGTAACCCTTTAAAAAGAGCGGTAGTCTGGAAGAGCATCCTATACCGGAAACACCTACCACTTTGGCGGGATCTTTTTGAAGTTCGGCCAAGGCTCTGGCGGTCGCGTTTAAAACACCGAAATCTCCGCAACCCGCACACCACGTGGGTTCTACTTCGCTTCTATAATCTTTAGCGGTTAAAACGGCCATGGTAAAAAACCTCCTCTAGGTTTTGTAAAAAGAAAACCCCAAAAAGGGGAAGAAATTTATGTCCAAAACCATTAAATGGCACCTACAACAGTACCGTAAACGTCGGAAGGGGTGAACCAACCTTTCTTAATGTCTTTTTCGATTGCCATTTTTGCGAAGTCTTCAATTTCCTTGGGAATAAACGCCTCACCCCTGTAGGCTACGTAGGAAATTAAGTCTTTCAAATTGGTTGTCGCCCTGAGTATAAAGGCGAGCTGACCGTGGTAATTGGTTTCGGGAACGATAACCCTCTTAGCTTTGGAAGCAAACTCTTCAAAAACTTCCGCTTTTATAGGCCATAGAAGTCGGGGATAAAACTCGTTTACGGTGTAACCTTGTTCTCTCAGTCTTTTAGCGGCTTCCCTCGCTATGGATGCGGTTAGACCCCAAGATATAATTGCAACGTCCGCGTTATCGCTGTCTATTCTCATGTCTTTGTAATACCTAGCCGCATCTTCCCTAAGAAGGGTTTGCAACTTTCTAAAACGTTTGTTCATCTGTTTAACCCTAATTTCGGGGGTAAACCTGGGGTCGGTATTTTCGGTTCTTTCAAGACCGGTAATCGCGTGTATAGCGTTGGGGTCACCGGGTATGGCCATAGGTGTTATACCGTCGGGAGTGTCAGTTTTGTATCTTAAGAACCTACCGGTAGGGGACTTAAACCTTCCTTCTTTATCCTCTTCGGGGTTATAGATCCACCTGTTTACTACTTCTATTTCCTCAACCCCGTAGGGGATTTGACCCCTTACAATAATCTTTCCGTCTTCCCTCTGCTCAACTTTGGGGGTGGGGAATACCTCCGACCTAATAGCCAGAGCTCCATCGGTCATTAAGAAAACGGGAATCTGATATTTTTCCGCCAAATTAAAGGCTTCTACGGCGAGATAGAAGTTGTCTTCAACGGTAGTAGCCGCCAAAATTGCTCGAGGGAAGTCACCGTGTCCCCCAAAGGCGCAGATAAATAGGTCGGCCTGCTCGTGTTTGGTGGGCATTCCCGTTCCGGGTCCCCCCCTTTGAACGTCAACTATTACTATAGGAAGTTCGGTAATACCCGCGTAGGAGATAAACTCGCTCATTAGAGAAATTCCTGGTCCCGAAGTGGCGGTCATAGCCTTTTTACCCGCAAAGGAGGCCCCCAATGCCATACCGAGAGAGGAAATTTCGTCTTCCGCCTGATAGAGCCATCCTCCCCTCTTTATAAGGTCATTTACTATGTAGTTACCAACGGTGGTTGCGGGAGTAATCGGGTAGGCGGCATAGAATTGAACTCCAGCGGCAATGGAACCTTTTGCAACCGCTTGGTTACCTTCCATTATTACAACATCTTGAGGTTCTTGGGGTGCAGGGAATTTATAGGGGTCTACCTTTTTTAGGTTTTCCCTTACGTATTGTCTTCCGAGGTCAAAAGCTTTATAGTTCATTTCAACGATACGCTCACCTTTTCTCATGAATTTGGCTTTTATCGCATCTTTAATGGACTTTTCGGGAATTTCAAACAGTTCGGATAGAACACCCAATGCGATGATGTTTTTGGTGATGTAGGCTTTCATAACGTCTTTTGCCAATTCCGATAAGGGAACGGGGTAGTATATTACGTTTTCAAGCTCTTCCACCGGTTGGTAATCGGTGCTGTCGTAAACGAGCACTTTGGGTTTAGATTCTTCCTTGGCCCTTTTTAGGAATACCATATTCTTTTCAACCGCTTCACCGTTGAAGGCACAGAGAATATCAAAGCTATCGCCGGTAGAGTATACCCTTTCGGAAGAAACCCTAACGGTGGACTGGGCGTAGCCACCTTTAATTTCCGCGGGATAGGACTTATAGTTAACAGCCCAATAGCCCGCCCTTGCGGCGGTTTCGGTCAAGAAGTCTCCGGCGGTGATAACACCTTCACCACCTTCTCCGCCAACTTTGATTACAAGGTCAAACCTTTCGTTTGCCATTTCTAAGAAACCTCCTTGGGTTTTAGCCTATTTTAAAAAACCCCCGCCAAGGGGGAAATCTGCTATAACTCATAATCCAATACGGTTTTTAACCACTTTACACATTTTGGGTATAAATTTCAATACCTTTAGAAGTTTTGATGGAACGTTTCTTAGGTCGGCTCATCTCTCCTACCTTAGCGGTTGTGGAAGAAGACTTGCGCCACCTAAAGGTAAAAAGGGTCAAAGTAGGCGATATCGTAGAGGTCCTAGAGGAAGCAAGTTTAAAACCCTATCTGTGTAAGCTGGTTTCTTTGGAAAAAAGAAGGGCGGTTTTTGAAATTGTAAAGGAACTTACCCCCAACATTCCTAGAGCTTTTGTAAGGTTATACCAATGTGTTCCCGTAAAAGTTTCCACCTTTGACGAAATAGTTCAAAGGGCTACCGAAGTGGGGGTTTCTCAAATAGTTCCCGTAATCTCCAAAAGGAGTTTTCAAAAGCTTCCCGTTATAGAGGAAAAAATTGCCCGCTGGAACCGAATAGTGAGGGAAAGTCTTAAGCAGTGCGGAAGACACCATCTTCCTCAAATCCTACCGCCGGTTAGGTTGGAAGATGTAAACCCCGAGGGTGAATATTTAAACTTGTTTGCCTTTGAAAGGGAGGAAAATAACAATCTTTTTAAAGTTTTAAAATTTAAAACCCCTTCCAAAGGGGCCAATATTATCGTGGGTCCCGAAGGAGGGTTTTCAAAAGAGGAAGCCCAAAGTTTGGTAAACAGAGGTTTCCTTCCCGTAAGTTTAGGGAATTTTACCCTTCGGGCTGAAACCGCATCGGTAGCGGTAACTTTTGCCGTATACAATGCCCTCGCTACTTCTGATAAATAAAGTAAATGGTAGTTTTTGAACCGTCCTTGGCGGTTGCGGAGACACGGATTGTATAAATTTTGAAGAAACCAACGGAGCAGTTTTTTAACAAATAGGCTTTTACCTCTTTTATGTTGCTGGACTTCTCTATACCCGTCCGGATATCGGGAGGAAGGGTAATTTCGCATTTTGTTTCCGAACTATCGCAATTTACCTTGCATCCCGAAGCGGTTGTAAGGGAACCTTTATCTATACTTTGAATAATTACCTGAGCGGTAGCCTCCGCCGCCTCTTTTGTAGTTTTAAAAGTTTTCACCGCTTTTCCTATCTTTTGGCTTTTGAGGAAAACCGAACCTATAACCGCTATGGTCATAGAAATAATTAGAACAACCAAAAGGGCGCCTATTAGGGAAAAGCCCTTGTTTGCAAATGCTTTTTGCATCCCGGTTGGTTATTAATTTAACTTAAGACTCCCTTTAAAATACCCTACTTTTTAGAATGCCCAAAAGGACGGACATAAAGAAAATTCTCATAATAGGTTCGGGACCCATAATAATCGGTCAGGCGGCGGAATTTGACTATTCGGGAACTCAAGCCTGTAAAGCCCTACGCCAAGAAGGGTATGAGGTTATTTTGGTAAACTCCAACCCGGCAACTATAATGACCGACCCCCAAATTGCGGACCGCACTTATGTGGAACCTCTCACCGTAGAAGTCTTGGAAAGAGTTATTGAAAAAGAGCGTCCCGATGCCCTGCTTCCTACCTTAGGAGGTCAGACGGGGTTAAATTTAGCGGTTGAACTTTACGAAAAAGGTATTTTGCAAAAATACGGTGTTGAACTAATAGGTGCAAACTATGAAGCGATAAAGAGGGGGGAAGATAGGGAACTGTTTGCCCGGACTATGGAAAAAATAGGCTTAAAAGTCCCCCCCCGGGCGGTTGTAAGTTCCGTCGAGGAGGGTCTGAAGGCTATAGAAAAAATAGGTTTTCCCGTAATTTTAAGGCCCGCTTTTACTCTAGGTGGAACGGGAGGGTCTATAGCCTACAACAGGGAAGAATTTGAACAGAAACTGAAAGTAGCCTTGGAAGCCTCACCTATCCATCAGGTTCAATTGGACAAATCCCTTCTCGGTTGGAAAGAATACGAACTGGAAGTTATAAGGGATAAAGCGGACAATGTAATTATAGTTTGCTCCATAGAAAACCTAGACCCGATGGGGGTTCACACCGGTGACAGCATTACGGTGGCACCCGCCCAAACTTTAACCGACAAAGAATATCAAATTTTAAGGGATGCCGCTATAGCCATAATTCGCGCTATAGGAGTTGATACTGGCGGTTCCAATATCCAGTTTGCGGTAAATCCCGAAAACGGGGATTTTTACGTTATAGAAATGAACCCAAGGGTTTCCCGCTCTTCCGCCCTAGCTTCAAAGGCAACCGGCTTTCCCATTGCCAAAGTTGCCGCAAAGTTGGCGGTAGGTTACACCTTAGACGAACTTAGAAACGACATAACCAGGGAGACCCCCGCGGCGTTTGAACCTTCTATAGACTATGTGGTAGTAAAAATTCCCCGATTCAACTTTGACAAATTTTCCAAAACCGATAGAAATCTCACCACAATGATGAAATCGGTCGGGGAGGTGATGGCAATAGGGAGAACTTTTAAAGAAGCCCTCCTAAAGGCTATAAGGAGTTTAGAAAAGGACCTTTACGGGTTTACCGACCTCGACCTTTCGGATATACCGAATGAAGAACTTATAAAGGGGCTTATCACCCCAACCGAATATAGACTTTGGTATGTGGCGGAAGCCTTCCGAAGAGGTTTTTCGATAGACGAAATTTACGAATATTCCAAAATAGACCGTTGGTTTTTGGCAAATATAAAGGAACTTGTGGATGCGGAAACCCTCGTTAAAAATAGAAAGCTGGAAGAATTTTCCGAAGAGGAAATGAGACTTTTAAAGGAGTGGGGCTTTAGCGATAGGGAAATTGCAAAATTTACCGATTCCACCGAAGAAGAGGTTAGAGAAAAACGCAAACAGTTTGGAACAACTCCCTCGGTAAAGGTGGTTGATACCTGCGCGGGAGAATTTAAAGCCTATACACCTTATTACTACCTTTCCCATGAAAAACCCTATTTCCTTTTGGATGAAAGGGGGAATTTAAAAGAGGTTAGGGACGAAGGTTAGTGAAAATAAGGTGTCCGTCCCTCCGTATAGTTTTCGGGCTAGAGGGATTTTTACTATCGTCCTCCATTCATTTTCCTATCATAGATTGGAGTTTTTCCGGCACTGTTTTCTGTAAACTCTATGTGTTAGCATAACTTGGCACAAAACCTTTGGGGGGTTTATAATGCTTCAAGAACTTTCGGTTACGAGAGGAATAATAGAAACTTTTTCCAGAGAACTTTTGGACTATACCCAAGTTGACGTAGCGGTAGTTGGGGCTGGTCCCTCCGGATTGGTAGCGGGGTATTTACTCGCAAAAAAGGGAAAAAAGGTGGCAATTTTTGAAAGAAAACTTGCCCCCGGTGGAGGAATCTGGGGAGGGGGAATGCTCTTTAACAAAGTTGTGGTTCAAAAAGATGCAAAACATATATTGGATGAATTTGAAATAAACTACACTCCCTATGGAAACGACTACCTCATTGCCGATGCGGTTGAATTGGCTTCTACTCTAATATCCAAAGCGGTAAAGGCGGGTGTAAAAATTTTCAACGGAATTCACGTTGAGGATGTAGTAATAAAAAACGGAAAAGTAAACGGTGTCGTTATAAACTGGACTCCCGTAGAGATGGTTCACCTTCACGTAGACCCGCTGGTGGTGGAAGCCAACTTCGTTCTGGACGGAACGGGACACGACGCGGCGGTTGTTAAATTGGTAGCCAAAAGGACCGATTGCTGTCGGGTAAAAGGTATGGGTGCAATGTGGGTTAATGAAGCGGAAAAATTGGTTGTTGAAAAATCGGGGGAAATATATCCGGGTCTTTTCATTATGGGAATGTCCACCGCGGAGGTTTACGGACTACCCAGAATGGGTCCCATTTTCGGAGGAATGTTTCTAAGCGGGGAAAAGGTGGCTAAGGAAATTTTGAGCCGTTAATTTCCCCCTTCAATAACCCTTTCCCACAAACCGTTGTCCGCTATCCAAAGAAAGGATTTCACCCGTAACGGTTTTGGTTTTTAAAAAGAAATCCACAGCCGAAAGTATATCTCCTATTTCCACCGGACGACCCAAAAGGGTTTTTTCCTTTACGTATTTTTCCCAATGGTCGTTTTTTTCTTTACCTTCCAACATGGGAGGTAAAACGGGTCCTAAAGCGATTTCGTTAACCAAAATGTAGGGGGCAAGTTCTACGGCTAAAACCTCGGTTAGGGTATCCAATCCACCTTTGGCAACCAAATAAGGGGAAAAATTTTTATACGGATTCCCGCTTACCGTAGCCCAATCGCCGAAATTTACTATCCTCCCCTTTAAGGAGGAGGAGTTTTTAAGCATAAAACGGGCACTTTCTTGCGCCAATATAAAGCCGGCCTTTAGAATTGATGAGTAGTAAAAATCCAAGTCGTCGGGAGATACCTCAAAAAAATCCTTTTTTCCAAAGGGAGAAGCAATGTTTAATAAAACATCAATCCTCCCCAGTATTTGAAAAACTTTGAGGGGTACATCTCTATAGGATTCATAGACCGTTAGGTCCACTTTAAAGGGAATAACTTTTCTACCCAAACTCTCGGCGTAATCCTTTAATTCCTTAATCCTGATTTCGGATGTTTTGTAAAGAACTGCAAGGTCGTAACCTTGGGTTAGGAGGTATTGGGCTATATAAAATCCTATTCTCCTTACACCGGTCAGAAGGGCTACTTTCGGCATTAAGGACAGATTTTAGAGTAGTGGTGGCTGGGCGGGGAATCGAACCCCGGACCTGGGACTTATGAGATCCCCGCTCTAGCCAACTGAGCTACCCAGCCTTATCAGCTATATAAATATAGCACACTTTAAAAATTCTTTCAGCTTTTTAAGGCTTAGAATTTGACAATAAAAATTTGGATTCTGGGAGGTAGAATTCCTAAGTCATAAAGTCTTAGTCCCTTTCACTCAAGGGATTTAAGGAAGCTATTGACAAAAGAAGCTGAAATTGTTATATATAAATAGTAGAACAACCTGCGGAGGAGGCGGAAAGATGGCAAAACTAAAACCCCTTTACGATAAAATCGTTGTAAAGGTTGAAGAAACTAAGGAACAAAGGACTGCGAGCGGAATTATTATTCCCGACACCGCTCAAGAAAAACCCCAAGTGGGTGAAGTTATCGCCGTCGGCGAAGGAAGGCTTTTGCAAAATGGCGAAGTAAAACCCCTTTGCGTAAAGGTTGGAGATTTTGTCGTTTTTAACAAATATGCCGGAACCGAAGTTGAATTGGAAGGTGAAAAGTATTTAATCCTTTCCGAGGACGAAGTTTTGGCCGTACTTGAAAAGTAATTAAAAATTGAGGAGGAGGAGGTAGAAAAATGGGTGCTAAAAAAATTGTATATGGCGAAGAAGCTAGGGCAAAACTAAAAGCTGGAGTTGATAAGCTTGCAAACGCCGTAAAAGTAACTTTGGGTCCCAAAGGAAGGGAGGTTATCCTTGAAAAACAATGGGGTTCTCCCATAGTAACTAAGGACGGTGTTACCGTAGCAAAAGAGATAGAACTTCCCGATCCCCTTGAAAATGTGGGGGCACAGCTCGTAAAAGAAGTAGCTTCCCAAACCAACGACAAAGCGGGAGATGGAACCACCACCGCAACCGTATTGGCACAGGCTATTTTCAATGAGGGTCTCAAGGCCATAACCGGCGGAGCCAACCCCATGGATATCAGAAGGGGTATGGAAAAAGCCGCTAAAAAAGTGGTTGAAAACCTCAAAAAACTATCCAAGAAAGTAGAGACCAGGGAGGAAATAGAGCAAGTTGCAACCGTATCCGCAAACAACGACCCCGAAATCGGTAAACTCATAGCGGATGCTATTGAAAAAGTTGGTAAAGACGGCGTGATAACCGTAGAGGAAGGAAAAACTGCCGAAACAACCTTGGAAGTGGTTAAAGGTATGCAGTTTGACAGGGGATACCTATCGCCGTACTTCATAACCAACCCCGAAAAAATGACGGCGGAATTGGAAAACCCCTACATCTTGATATATGAAAAGAAAATAAGCAACATTAAAGAGCTACTGCCCGTACTCGAACAGGTTGCAAGGGCAGGAAGACCTCTGTTTATCATCGCCGAAGATGTGGAAGGTGAAGCCCTTGCAACATTGGTAGTGAACCACCTCAAAGGAGTTATCAGAACCTGTGCGGTTAAGGCACCCGGATTTGGTCAAAGGAGAAAAGAGTATCTCCAAGACATTGCGGTTGTTACCGGAGGAACCGCTATTACCGAAGACCTCGGAATTAAGCTTGAGCACGTAACCTTGGATATGCTAGGACAAGCGGACAAAGTTGTAGTCGATAAAGAAAACTTCACCATCATAGGCGGAAAAGGAAAGAAAGAGGAGATTGAAAAACGCATTGAGCAAATCAAACGTCAAATCCAAGAAACCACTTCCGACTATGACAGAGAAAAACTCCAAGAAAGGTTGGCAAAACTCTCCGGTGGAGTTGCTATTATCAGGGTAGGAGCTCCCACCGAAGCGGACCTCAAAGAGAAAAAATACAGGGTTGAGGACGCCGTTAACGCAACCAAAGCCGCACTTGAGGAGGGTATTGTTCCCGGTGGTGGAGTTGCACTCGTAAGGGCTGCTCAAAACATTGAAAATGAAGTAGAGGTAGAAAATGAAGACCAAAAATTGGGTGTTAAGATAATTGCCAAAGCCTGCACCGCACCGCTCAAACAAATTGCCTACAATGCCGGTTACGAAGGCGGAATGGTGCTCGCAAAAGTTATAGAACTAGGCAGTGACAACCCCAACATGGGATTCAACGCCGCAAAGGGTGAGTATGTAGATATGCTCCAAGCGGGTATTATAGACCCTACCAAAGTTGAAAGAACCGCCCTTGAAAACGCCGTATCCGCAAGCGGAGTGCTACTAACCGCCGAAGCTATCGTGGCTAATATTCCCGAAAAGAAAGAGGGTAAAGGCGGTTCCGATATGGATATGCCCGAATTCTAATCCCTTCTTTTCTTTATACCTTTATCTTTTTTTTATATGGTCTTTATTTATCCCGATAGCGATTTTCCTATTCAAAGACCCAGGCGGCTTCGCAGATTAAAACCCCTTAGGGATTTAGTAAGGGAAACCCACCTCCATCTGGAGGACTTGATATATCCTATTTTTGTCCAAGACGGATTCAACCTGAAGGTAGAAATACCCTCTATGCCGGGTATATACCGATTCTCCCCCGATACGGTAACCGATGAGGTAAAAAAGGTCCGGGATTTAGGAATAAAGGCATTAATCCTTTTCGGTATTCCTTCCCATAAAGATGAAGTCGGGAGCGATACTTGGAGTGATACAGGAATAATCCAGAAAACCCTTGATAGGATTAAGAAAGAGGTTCCCGAAATACTTGTTATAACCGACGTGTGTTTTTGCGAATACACTTCCCACGGCCATTGCGGGGTGGTGGTAAATGGCAATGTTGATAACGACCTCACTTTAGAAAACCTAAAAAAACAGGTAGTATCCCACGCCGAACATGGAGCAGATATGGTAGCCCCCTCGGGAATGGTGGACGGAATGGTAAAGGCGATAAGGGAAGCCCTTGACGAGGCGGGTTTCAATCAGATACCGATAATGGCTTATTCCGCAAAGTACGCTTCCGCATTTTATGGACCCTTTAGGGATGCGGCGGAAAGCGCCCCTTCGTTTGGAGACAGGAGAAGCTATCAAATGGATGTGGGTAACCAAAGGGAAGCCTTTAAAGAGGTTTATTTAGACATTTTAGAAGGTGCGGATATAGTTATGGTAAAACCTGCACTGGCGTATCTGGATGTAATAAAAATGGTTAAAGATGCCTTTCCCGTTCCCGTAGCCGCTTACAATGTGAGCGGGGAATACGCTATGGTCAAAGCGGGGGAGAAATTGGGTTGGATAGACGGCAAAAAGATAATGGTTGAACTTCTCTTTTCCATAAAAAGGGCGGGTGCGGATTTAATAATAACCTACTTTGCCAAAGATATTGCCCAAATGATAAACAAAGGGGAAATAGAAAGATTTTTTTAAGAAAAGATTTTTGAAAGCAGTTTTACCAAAACTTCTTTTCCGCTCTCTTTGTCCATTGGGTTTAAAGGCTCTACGGGTATATCCTCCATTGTGCTTAGAAAAGCCTTAATCTCTTCCAAGCTTTTGGCGTTGGGTAAATCCAATTTTGTAACCGCATAAAGTATTGGAATATCAAATCTCTCCCTTATTTTTTTTGCCAAATTTTCCGCAACTTCGATGGATTCATTGCTGGTTGCGTCCACCAAAATAATAGCTCCTAAAATACCCTTGCTCAGTATGTCAAACATAAAGTCGAACCTCTCCTGGCCGGGGGTGGAAAATAGATAGACCTCTACATCGTCTCCCACTTTTAATTTCCCCATATCTATGGCAACGGTTGTAGTCTGTTTATCCTCGCTCCTATTTTCGGGACGGGATATATTTGTCTCCGTCAACAGAGGGTCTATTTCGCTTATATTCTTTACAAAAGTGGTTTTACCGCTTCCAAAGCTTCCCGTAATAAGGATTTTAAAGACCTTTTTATCCTTAGCCATTTTCAGGAATTTATTATAAGAAAACTTGACGATAGGTTTAATCTAAAAAATCCTTGTCTCCTAACTATATTCGTGGAATAATTGTTATTCCGCAATGCAAAACCCTCGGGAAATTTACATGAAAAAGTGGCTGGAAACCGCCTCGCCGATAGAAATAGTTGTAGCACTTTATGAGAAAATGGAAAGTCTTTTAAAAGATATCGTAGAAATGTATGAAAAGGAGGGGAAAAACAGGGATACCAAAAAGGAAATAGAGTTGGCAAATAGGGTTTCGGAAATTCTATACTACCTGAAAGGAACCTTAGATATGAAACGGGGCGGGGAAATGGCTAAAAATCTAAATCAATTTTACGGTATATGTATTTCTCAACTGTCCAAAGCTATGGCGGAAAAAAATTTGGAGCTTTACAAAGATCTTTTAAAGGCAATAGGAGAGATGAAGGATGCTTGGTGGGAAGTTAGAAAGAAAACCGGATAAAGGAAAGAGGGATAAGTTATTTGAAATCTTGATGAAAATGGAAACAGCCCTAAAGGGGGAGAAATTTGAAATTTTGCCTTCCCTTTTAGAGGAATTTGAAAAGGAGCTGGAAATAGCCCTTAAAGGTAGCTTTATACAAACGGAAGTCCTCAAAAAGTATAGCAAAGTTTTAAAACACCTTGAGGAGGTAGCCCGTTCGAAAAAGGTGGAACTAATTGAGAAAGAAAAAAAATTAAAACAACTGAAAAAGTATGGGGAATTCACCTAACCTCTATTTCCGCATTTAAAGCCCCGGCCCGCTTCATAGCTTCCAAAACGGAAACTATTTGGTCGGGGGTAAGCCCTATATCGTTTAGGTTTGCTATTAAGTCTCCAGCGGTTGTTCCCTTTATTGAATAAACCGTTTGGGTTTGCTCTTTTATTAATGCACCTTTGGAGTTATTACCCACCACCGAACCGGGCAGGGTCGGATATTCCCCAACAATGGGGGCATATTCTCTAACCGTTACCGTTATCCCTTCGACGGAAACGGATACCGGTTTTATTTCAATATTACCACCAAATAGAACAACTCCCGACCTGCCGTCTATAACTATTTTGGCGTATCAATCCCGTACCAAGGCAAAGGCTGCGGTGGGACATCGAGAGGTTTTCGGGTGGACTCGAAACCGTGCCATTGTTCCCTATTCTAAAAATCATGATCAGGATCCCAAGCAATTGGATAAAACCAAAACCATCAATCCCCACTTGACCATTCTTCGTTTGGATAGGGTGAATGAAGATGGTTCTACTTCGCCCATGGGGGCTATTCATAATTTTTCTATTCACGGAACCGTGGTTCCCTTTGCCAATAATCTGTATACATCGGACAGTCATGGAATAGCAGAACGCTATGTTTGTGCCTGGGTAAAGGAAAAGTATGGGATACAGGATTTTGTTTATGGATTGTCCCAGGGAACCGCTGGTGATATTTCCCCTAACTGGGAAAAACAGGATTTTGACGAGGGCATCCGAATAGGTAAAGGGATTGCTCAGCATGCTTTTGATCTGTTTTGTGAACTGGATG
>DTXZ01000011.1 GCA_012962155.1 Aquificales bacterium | reverse complement strand
TTTTCTCTTTTTTCTTCTTAGTTTTTTTATCCTTCATCTCTTCTTTATGTTCCTCTTTTTCCTCCCTTTGCTCGTGAGAAACTAGGTCTCTCGTTAGCGATTGAAGTTTTTGTAAAAGCTCTCTCTCATTTAATTTTTTCAGTTCTTCCGCCTTCTTTTTAATTTCTTCTTTCTTTTTCTCGTCTATCTGAGTATAAGGTTCGGCGAGGAGGTATCTCCTTTCCTCCGTTTCCTCCTCTTCCTCCATTTTCAGTTTTTCCAGCAACACTTCTTTAGATTTTTCAAGGAGCTCCATCAATTCCCTTTGTCTTCTCTCCTCTTCCGTGAGTTCCTCCTGCCCTTCCCCTTTTTTCACTTCCTCTTTCTTTTCTTCCTTTACCTCTTTTTGGGCGGAAACTTCCTCTTTCTCCTCCTGCTCCATAGGAGGAGGAGCTTTTAGAGCATCCACTATTAGGTCTATAGTTTGTTTTAAATCTTCCGTAACTTTGGTATTTGCCCTTACGGACAATCCGAAATTCTCCTTCAGAATTTTTCTTAATTCTTTGTAATCTATTCCTAACTGCTCGGCGTATTCCTTTAGTTTCAAGGCTAGATACCTCCCCGTTTTTTAAGCCCCTTAACGGGGGCAATATTTTTTCGTATTCCCTAAGCAACTTTTCAATTTTAAAAGTTAAACGGGTATTGGGCAAGAATAGAACACCTACCGCTCTTTTATCAAACCACGAAGCCAACTCCGTTTTATCAAAAGGTATCTTATATATATTATAGCCTTTTTTCCTCATAAAAAATACTTCTCTTTCAACCCTTGGAGATACATCTTTGGACAAAATTACAAAACCTTTATAGCCTCTGGAAACCAGTTCCTTGGCTGTTTTCAATCCGAAATAGACCTTACCAATTCGGTGAGCTAACGTTAGAAGTTCCTTTAAACGTTTAATAAAAAATGCCTTTTCCATTAAAAGGTTAAATTGTTTTAGAAAAACAACCCTAAAAGTAACAACGATATAAACGCAACTAAAAAAGAAAGCCTTTTATAAAATTTAATTCGTCTATTTTCCAATCCCCGGATTTTTAAAGAGCTTTCTACGGTTTTTGAAAATAGGTAAGAAGCAAAAAAAGAGAGAATTATTAAGGTTAGGACCTTAATATAAAAGGTCATCCATTAGAGAGAAGGTTCTATCATTTTAACAATTTTATCATATCGAGGGTGTTTCTTTTCCATAATAACCGCTTTTTTGGCCTGTCTTTTATATTTCTTATCCTTTCTCAGCGCGTAGTGGGAGTAACCACCCTTCCACCTCTTGATTTTCCCCTTTTTAGTAAGTTTTATCCTTTTAGCCAGGCTTCTATTAGTTTTTACCTTTCCACCTACTCTGGGCATTATTCAACCTCCAAAAAATTCCATTTTAATATTATTTTTTCTTTTTGGGTGCAAAAACCGCTATCATAAACCTTCCTTCTTTGGAGGGTTTTTTTTCCAGTTCTCCCAAATCACCCACATCCTCTAGAAATCTTAGAACCAATTTTTCTCCCAATTCCGGTCTTAGGTTTTCCCTTCCCCTAAAGATAATACGGAGTTTAACCTTGTTACCCTCTTCAAGAAATTCTTTGAGTTGCTTAAGCTTTACCTGATAGTCGTGTTCTTCAATACCGACCCGCATCTTTAGTTCTTTTACCTCGATTGTCTTCTGTTTCTTCTTAGCCTCCTTGGCTTTCTTTTTCATTTCGTATTTAAACTTTCCGTAGTCCGCTATTTTGCATACGGGCGGTTTGGCAGTAGGGGCTATTTCAATTAAATCCAGCCCCTTTTCTTCTGCCAAAGCCAAGGCTTCTTTAATCGACATTATTCCCAAGTTTTGTCCATTTTCATCGATAACCCTAATCTCTTTAGCCCTTATTTGGCGGTTAACCCTAAACCTCTTTTCTAAGTTACTCAGCTTTTACACCTCCTTAATTTTTTGAATTTTTAAAATATCCATAAATCTGTTTATTGAATTCGTTCATTTTATCAAGGAAGGATATATATACTTCCAAAGGAACCTTTCCATTTAAGTGATGTTTTTTCAGTTCTTCTTCAAACAGTGAAGTTTGTAAGAGCAGAAAGTCCCTTAAAGTATCCAATCTTTGTTGAAAGCCACTGACGATTTTTCCTTTTAGTTCCTCCACCGGTGGAAGTTCTCTATACAAAGCCAACCTCAGCATATACAATTCTATATCTTCCCACACGTTTTCCATTAGGGAATGAAGGAAAATGATGTTTTTTTGAAGTACTTTTAATAAGGCCCTTAGCTTTTCCAGAAGGAGTTTTTCCTCTTCAATAACCATTTGCAGGTATTCCTCCAATTCTTCCAGATTTTCCGTTAACAGATTTTCGAAATCTGCTAAAACCGCTAAATTTAACTCTACGGTCTTTTCTAGATTTTTAAGCTTGGTATACTCTTCTAAAAGAGCTCTTTCTCCATTTATCATACCAAAATAAAGAAAATATTAACTTTTTTACAGAAAAACCTATGTTTTTGCAAGTAGAAATTTGCAATCTCTATAATTGCCATCGTTGAAAAGATAAAGAAGAAAGGTTACCTTTTAAAACGGATGTAGTAATGGGACTGCTAACCGAGGGGGGTGGGAAAATTATTTTACTAAATCGGTTTAAAGTTTTAAAAAAACTAGGAGAGGGAAGGTTTGGAAATGTTTATCTGGTAAGGGATACGAGAAACGGTAAGACCTATGCCCTAAAGGAAGCCCGAGACCAGCTTTTTTTAAACCAGCTATTGAATGAAGCCCAAAATATGCTTTTAATAGACCACCCCCACTTGGTAAAATTGCACCAATACTTTATCTCCCGGAGGGGAAGAAAAATTTATATCCTTTACGAGTATTGTGACGGAGGAGACCTAAAGGGGTATGTGGAGAAAAAGGGAGGAAAACTAACCGTCGAAGAAGCTTTGAGAATTCTAAAGCAGGTGGCCCAAGGACTTTCCTACCTTCACCGTCTCGGGTACATTCACCTTGACATAAAACCGGAAAATGTTCTCGCCAAGTTTAAAGAGCGAAAAAGGCTATGGAAGTTGGGAGATTTCGGTCTTATCAAACCGAGAGGTTACAGCGGTATCTTGGACGTAAAGGGTACGAGAGGCTATATAGCCCCCGAAGTTTTTAGAGGGGAGATCCACCGAAGTAGCGATATATTTTCCTTAGGGTGTCTCTTCTATTATATGCTGACGGGAAGACATCCGTTTAAGGCGGAAACCCCCGCAGAGGAGCTAAAAAGGAATAAAGAGGGAAAAATCCAGCCTCCGGAGGGTTTACCTCCCGAGCTTAAGGAAATTTTTTCCAAGATGGTTAAAATTAATCCATTCCAAAGGTATCGCACTGCGGACCAACTCCTTACTCATTTAAAAAAAATTGGGGTGTTAAGGGATGACGAACTTTCAAATAGCCACCAATATGAACATAGGGGACAAACAAAATTTTGAAGACCGTATTCTCTTCCTTGAAGAAAAGGACCAAAAACTTTTTGCTATAGCGGACGGTATGGGAGACAGCGGTTTCGGTGCGGTAGCGGCGGAAAAGGCTTTAGAAGTTTTGGAAAAGAATTTCCCCCTTAAGGAGTTTGATAAGGAAGAGATAGAGGAAATTTTCAAGAAAGCCAATAAGGAGGTAATGAACGCGGTTTACGAAATGGGTGGAATTAGCGGAACAACCCTTTCCGCAATGTTTTTAAAAGGTGACAACTTTATCATAGGACACAGTGGGGACAGCAAAATTTACCGATACCGCCGGGGGGAATTGAGACTACTGACAGAAGACACCGTTGAAGAAAGAAAGGGACGCAAAAAGGTAAAGGCTTTGGGAACCGATTGGAACCCTCCCATTGTTATAAAAAGGGGAAAAGTCCTTCCAGGCGATATATACCTCCTCGTGTCCGATGGAATAGAAAAATTACTAACCTTTGATGAATTAAAGGAATTTTTTGAAAACCACCAGCAAGAAAGTATAGAAGAACTCAGCGACCGTCTCAATTTTCTATTTAAAACCTCCAAAAGGAGAAAAAATATTGATAGGGATAATATAGCCTATATCCTTTTTAAGGTTTAACCCCTTATTTAACCACTATGTTTATTAATTTATTGGGAATATAAATAACTTTTCTTATCTCCTTTTCTTCTAAATATTTTTGAACATTTGGTTGCCTTTGGGCTATTTTCAAAGCTTCTTCCCGGGTAGCCCCGAAGGGGATGGTAACCTTAGCCCTCACTTTTCCGTTAATTTGAACGGGAATTTCTACCTCCTCTTGGAGTAAGGCTTTTTCGTCATAGTTTGGATAACCTTCCTCGTGTAAACGGATTTTCTCTCCAAGTCTCTCCCATAGTTCTTCACATATGTGAGGAGTTATCGGATACAGAAGTTTAAGAACCACTTCAACCGCTTCTCTAACAGCCTTCTTATCTTCTTGGTTTTGGGGTTTAAAATCTTCCAAAAGGTTTAGAAGTTCCATAACCGACGCTATGGCGGTGTTAAATTGGTAATTTTTCCCCATTTCTTGGGCGAACTTTTTAATAGTCAAATGGGTCTTTCTGCGTAACTCCTTACCTCCTTGGGATAGCCCCTCGGGGTTTATATTTTTGTCTTCCAATTCCTTTATAAAGGGTAAGGTTTTTATTACGAAATCCCAAAGACGGTTTAAAAAGCGGTGGGCTCCCTCTATACCGCTCTCTATCCATTCAAAATCCCTCTCGGGCGGTGCGGCAAAGAGTATGTAAAGCCGTACCGTATCCGCCCCATACTTTTCTATAACCCTTTCGGGGTCTACAACATTGGCCTTGGATTTGGACATTTTGGCCACTTCGCCTAAATCCTCTTCAAGTTTTTTTAAATGAACCTTATCTTCCAATCCGAGGGCCTTAAACAGGAAAATAACGTTATCCCCTACGGAGAGTTTGTTTTCCTTTAGAAAATCCTTTAAGGGTTTATTGAGCAAATCGGACATAAGCGGTAAATTTTAAACCTTCAAACCAGCATAGAAAGAAGGGTATTGGAAACTAGAAAGCCTCTTTTGTTGAAGGCTATTTTTTCACCCTTTTGGACGAAGAATTCCCTTATAATCTCCTCGGGAAGGCGACCTTTAACCCAATCCAGGGGAATACCCTCGGTAGTTCTAAGTCCGAGAATGATAGCTTCCTTTTTAAAGTCTTTTTCCGTTAGATTTATAACATCCCCCACAGGGGGGATCTTTTCCTTTAAAAGTTTTTCCCCATAGAGTTTAATGTTTTTAATGTTAGCCCACCTTTTGGTTCCGTCAAAACTCCAAGCCCCCGCTCCTATACCGAGAAACGGTTCCATTTTCCAATAAAGGAGGTTATGCCTGCTTTTAAATTTCTCTCTTTTGGAAAAGTTAGAAATTTCGTACCTTTTGAAATTCAATTTTTCGGTTTCCTCCAAAAGGGTTTCATATAAAGCTTCTATACGCTCTTGCGAGGGAAGGTCCAATTTGCCCTCCTTCAAAAGGAGAGCAAAAGGCGTCTCATCGTAAACGGTGAGAAGATAGGCGGATAGGTGAACCGCAGGGGTTTGTTTAAGAGTTTCAAACTCCTTACGGAGCTGTTCTTCGGTTTGTCCGGGAAGCCCCCAAATGAGGTCTACAGAGATATTTTCAAAACCTCCCTTATGGGCGTTTTCCAAGATTTTTAAGGAGTGTTGGGAGGTATGGTTTCTCCCGAGCTTTCCAAGGTTTTCATCTAAAAAGCTTTGAACCCCAACGGAAACCCTGGTAAAACCTATTTCTCTTAATTGTTTAAAATCTTCTACCGTGTAACTTTCGGGGTTTACCTCTATTGTAACCTCCTTTAGGGAGGAGAGGTCTAAAAGCTTTCCAAGTTCGTTAAAAAAACTCTCATACAAATGGGGGAGAATTAGAGATGGAGTTCCACCGCCAAAGTAAACCGTTTGAAGGGAAAAACTATAAAAGTTGGAGTAAATTTTTATCTCCTCCAAGAGGGCTCGGAAATAAGTTTCAGAGTCTATCTCCCGCGAAGTTACGGAAAAAAAATCGCAATAGGGACACTTTTGACTGCAAAAGGGAATATGGATGTAAAGACCTTTAAACATCGCCAATAGCTTTAATTATCAATGGGAGAAAAGAAAGAAAGGATCGACAAACTTTTGGTAAAAAAGGGTTTGGTACACACTAGGGAAAAGGCTCAAGCCCTTATAATGGCAGGCTTGGTTTACGTAAATGGACAAAAGGTTTCCAAAGCGGGTGAAAGATTTCCCCAAGACGTACGGATAGATCTGAAGAGACCAATGAAGTATGTCTCCCGCGGTGGTTATAAGTTGGAAAAGGCCCTAAACAGTTTTAAATTGAAGGTGGAAGGTTTAGTCTGTTTAGATATAGGAGCTTCAACGGGAGGATTTACCGATTGCTTACTCCAAAGGGGGGCGCAAAAGGTTTACGCAGTAGACGTGGGGAAGGGTCAATTGGATTACAAGCTAAGGCAAAATCCAAAGGTAATTTCCTATGAAAAAACCGACGCCCGGAGTTTAACCCATAAACAGATACCCGAAGAGGTTGATTTAATTACAATTGATGTTTCTTTTATCCCTCTGGAAAAGGTTTTACCGTCGGTGGTAAAGTTTCTAAAAGAGAAGGGCCAGGTTATTGCCCTTGTAAAACCGCAGTTTGAGCTTACACCCAAAGATGTTAAGAAAGGGGTGGTAAAAAGTAGAGAGAAGAGGAAAGAAGCGGTGCAAAAAGTTGCCGATTTTGCGGTAAAAATTCTTTCCCTATCGGTGAAGGATGTAACAAAATCCTCTCCCAAAGGTCCCAAAGGAAATGAAGAATTTTTCCTCTTACTGCAAAAGGACGGAAAAGGCGAGTTTCCACCCGATTGGGAGAATAGGTTGGAAAAGGCTCTTTCGGAAGAGGTAAAATCGGAGGTTTCCTAAAATGGCAATGGGTTACAGGGTATTTTCCGTAGGTCCTTTGGCGGTAAATTCCACTATCCTTTACTCCTCGGGTGAAGCCTTTATATTTGACCCCGGGGGAGAGGAAGAGAAATTAATCTCCTTTTTGAGGGAAAAAGGGTTAAAACCCAAAGGTATTTTTTTAACCCACGGACACGTGGACCACTTCGCAAGGGTAAAGGCTCTAAAGGAGATTTTCCCAAAAGTTCCCGTTTATATGAACGAAAAAGACAAATTCCTTCTAACACAAGAGCTCTGGGAAGGGTTCGCCCAATATTTAAATGCCCAATTAAATCCCCCTGTAGACCGATTTTTAAAGGAAGGAGATAGCTTTAAGCTAGGAAATTTAACATTAGAAGTTTACGAAACTCCGGGACACACTCCGGGAGGGGTGGTTTATTACATTCCCCAGCTGAAGATTTTGATAGCGGGCGACCTACTATTTAGGGGTTCGGTTGGTAGGTGGAACCTACCTGGTGGAAATAAGGAAGAACTGATAAACTCGGTGAGGAGGGTTTTAAGTATCTTTCCCGAAGATACTAAGGTAATAACGGGGCACGGGGAGTTAACGACAATAGGTTTTGAGAGAAAACATAACCCCCTAGGGTGGGGATTATAATTTTCTTTTAAAGCCGGCGTAGCTCAGTGGCAGAGCGCGGGCTTCGTAAGCCTGAGGTCGTGGGTTCGAATCCCACCGCCGGCTCTTTGGAGCGGGCGTAGCTCAGTTGGTAGAGCGGCGGCTTCCCATGCCCCC
>DTXZ01000010.1 GCA_012962155.1 Aquificales bacterium | reverse complement strand
TAGAGTATGGCAAGAGCATAGCGAGACTAGCAACAAAGCTTGGTGGAGGGAGACCACTCATACAACGTCTAGGCGATCTAGAGCAGAATGTTTAAAGCAACTTTAGTTTCTCCAAAGCTTTAAAAAAAATTTCTTTATCACCTTTGTATTTGAGAATACCTTCAACTTTTTCTATTGGAAAGAATCTAGCATCTTTGACTTCCCAAGAAGGGACGGGAATACCCGCAATATATTTCATGAGAAAAAAATAGACAGTTTTGTGAATTCTAACTCCTCCCCAGGTAAAAAAGTAGCTAATTTCTCCTAAGTAGGTTACAATTTGTGCATCTATATTTGTTTCCTCTTTAACCTCTCTTATCGCCGCTTGTTCTTTTGTTTCTCCTTTTTCTATATGACCTTTGGGAAAGGTCCATACATTGGAAGGGTTTTTTATAAGGAGAACTTCCCTTTTATCTTTTATAACCACTCCTCCGGCGGAGAATTCCCTTCTAACTTTAGTGTTTTTTTTTAAAGAGTTGGATTGCATGTCATTAATAATCTATTAAACCATCCCCCTTTATATAATCATTATTAAAAATTGTTAACGCCGTTATAGGGAGGCTCAAATGGCAAAACTAAACTTGAAAGATATAAAAAGAAAAATACAGGGTCTTAAGAATACTAAAAGAATAACCAATGCTATGAAACTTATCGCCGCCGCAAAACTCAAAAGTGCATATGAGGCGGCGGAACTGGCCCGACCTTATTCGGAGAAACTTTATGAAACTATAGGAAGATTTAGTCATCATATAGATCCTTTCATACATCCTCTTTTTGAAGTAAGAACGGAGTTTAAAAATGTAGATATTATCCTAATAACCGCCGATAGAGGGCTTTGCGGGGCCTTTAATTCTTCCATTATTAAATATACCGAAAGGAAATTGGAAGATTATTCCTCTAAAGGTTTAAAGGTAAATTTACACATAATTGGTAGAAAAGGTCTTCAGTATTTTGAAAAGTTTGGAAAACATGTAAATATCATCAACGGTTTTGACCAAGTATTTAGAAAAACCATAGACTTTTCCGTAGTTAAAAAGGTTAGCGAGAGTGTAAAGGAAAGATTTCTAAAAAAGAAAACCGATAGGGTTTTCCTGCTCTATAATCAATTGAAAACTAAAACTTCCTATTTTGTTCAGGAAAAAATATTTTTACCTTTGTCAGAGATTATTGTTGAAGATGTTTCCGAAAATGGGGGAGTTATTTACGAACTTGAAGTTTTTACTGTAGAAAGATTTATAGAAAACTTATTACAAAGATATTTAAACTTCCAGTTGTATAGGGCTATGTTGGAATCCAATGCTGCAGAACAGGCTGCCCGTATGATGGCTATGGAGAATGCAACTAAAAATGCAGAAGATGCCATAAAAAAATGGACCCACCTTTACAACGTTGCCCGTCAAGAGGCTATTACCAATGAACTTATTGATATCGTTAATGCGGTTGAAGCCCTTAAGCAAGCGGGTTAAAATTGGCGAAAATTGTAAAATTTTCCTCTTTAATTAAACCTTTTGGAGGTATAAATAAAAATGGCTGAGAAGGAAACCTTTAAAGGAAAAATAGTTCAAGTTTTGGGAGCGGTTGTTGATGTTGAGTTTGAAACCGATAAACTCCCCCCCGTTAGGGATGCTTTAAAAACCGTAAGAAGAGGTCTTGACGATAGAGGTAATTGGATAGAGGAAGAACTTTACTTGGAAATAGCTCAGCACATAGGCGACAAAAGGGTTAGATGTATTGTATTGGGTCCCTCTGACGGTTTAGTAAGGGGGCAGGAAGTTGAATGGCTCGGTGGTCCTTTAAAAGTACCCGTGGGGCCTCCCACCTTGGGAAGAATTTTTAATGTTCTGGGAAAACCGATAGACGAAGCCGGTCCGGTTGAGGCGGAAGAGTATTGGCCTATATTTAGATCCGCACCTACTTTAACAGAACAATCTACCGAATTCCAAATTCTGGAAACCGGTATAAAAGTTATAGATTTGCTTGTTCCCATACCCAAAGGTGGTAAAGCGGGTCTCTTCGGTGGTGCGGGAGTTGGAAAAACGGTGCTTATTCAAGAGCTAATCCACAATATAGCTAAGTTTCACAAAGGATACTCCGTATTTGTTGGAGTTGGAGAAAGAACTAGAGAAGGAACCGATTTATGGCTTGAAATGAAGGAATCCGGAGTTCTTCCTTACACCGTTATGGTTTACGGGCAGATGAACGAACCTCCCGGGGTTAGATTTAGAGTCGCACAAACCGGTCTTACTATGGCGGAATACTTTAGAGATATTGAGAAAAGAGATCTCCTTATCTTTATAGATAACATATTCCGTTTTGTTCAAGCGGGTGCAGAGGTTTCTACCACCTTAGGAAGGCTACCCTCACAAGTTGGTTATCAACCTACTTTGAACAACGACGTTGGAGAGGTTCAAGAAAGAATTACTTCTACCAAAGATGGTTCATTAACATCTTTTCAGGCGGTTTATGTTCCCGCGGATGACATAACCGACCCCGCACCATGGTCTATATTTGCCCACCTTGATGCCTTTGTAGTTTTATCTAGGAGACTTGCCGAGTTAGGTATATATCCCGCAATAGACCCCTTGGAATCTTCGTCTAAATTCCTAGCTCCCGAGTTTGTGGGAGAAGAACACTACCAAGTTGCGATGGAAGTAAAGAGAATTCTCCAAAGGTATAAAGAACTTCAAGAGATTATCGCCATCCTTGGTATGGAGGAACTATCCGACGAAGACAAAGCTATTGTTGCAAGAGCAAGAAGGTTACAAAGATTTCTATCTCAACCTTTCCACGTTGCAGAACAATTTACCGGCATGCCGGGTATTTATGTTAAGCTTGAGGATGCTATTAGAAGTGTAAAAGAAATCCTTACAGGAAAATACGACCATCTTCCCGAAATGGCGTTTGCATACGTTGGAACAATTGAAGATGTTATAGCAAAAGCTAAAGAAATAGGTGCGAAAATTTGATTTTTTTTCTTTTTATTTTATATATCATTTCATTTCATTTCATGATTTTTGATAAGCATTCCTAAACTGTTTTTTTTT
>DTXZ01000009.1 GCA_012962155.1 Aquificales bacterium | reverse complement strand
TTCTACCATCTTGAAGGCTCGACACGATGCGGCTCTCGCCGCTATTCGCAACTTCCGTTAGGAGGCTCCCATGAACATGGAAGTCCTTCCGATCCCCCCTCTGCTACTGGAACTCGCGTATGTGGCGTTAAAACGAGGAGACTTTGCAGCTGCTGACAGGAGATGAAGATGAGTACTTGAAGAAAGGCGCTGAAGAGGTTGATGAAATGGCAAAGAACTAAAGGAAGACCCATGGGAAAGGCTTAGAAAATTCAGGGAAGTTGCGAAAAACACCCGCCTTGAAATGCTCGTTAGAGGGCAATCACTCGTTGGTTACCGCCATTATCCCGATGATGTCGTAGATGCCTTTATTAAAAAGGCGGTGGATAACGGGATAGACGTTGTTAGAGTTTTTGACGCCCTCAACGATGTTAGGAATATGGAGAGGGCTATAAAGTCGGCTAAAGAGGCGGGGGCTATCGTAAAAGGTGCCATTTCCTATACGATATCGCCCGTTCACACAATAGATAAATATGTAGAAATAGCCAAAGAGCTGGCGGAATTGGGGGTAGACATTATCTCTATAAAGGATATGGCGGGATTGTTATCGCCGTACGTTGCCTACAAGCTTGTTAAAAGGCTAAAAGAGGAAATAGGATTACCCGTTCATGTTCACGCCCAAACCACTTCCGCACTGGCGATGATGGCATATCTTAAAGCGGTTGAAGCGGGAGCGGATATTATAGACACCGATTGTTACTCTATGTCTCTGCAAACGGCCCACCCGACCGGTGAAACAATGATTTATGCCCTAAAGGAATTTGGTTATGAAGTTCCCGTTGATATGCAAGGTTACAAGGAAGTTGGCGACTATATGGTTGATGTAAGAAAAAAATACAAAAAATACGATGTGGCGCCTCCTTGGCCCGACGTGGACGTACTGATTCACCAAATTCCGGGTGGAATGATAACCAACTTTATGTCCCAATTGAAAGAACAGGGATTGGAGGATAAACTCAACGAGGTTCTTGAAGAGGTTGTTAGGGTTAGGGAAGATTTGGGATATCCACCTTTGGTAACCCCCACCTCCCAAATAGTGGGAACCCAAGCCCTTATAAACGTCCTCCACGGGGAACGCTATAAAGTGATAACCAAAGAGGTTAAAGATTACGTTAAAGGTCTTTACGGAAGACCCCCCGCACCCATAAAAGAGGAGCTTATAAAAAAGATCTTGGGAGACGAAAAACCCATTTACGACATACGCCCCGCCGACCTTCTGGAACCTATGCTTGACAAGATAAGAAAGGAAGCTATCGAAGCGGGGGCAAGAAGTGAGGAGGATATCCTCTCCTACGCCATATTGCCCGTTGTGGCAAAAGAGTTCTTTGAGTGGAGAGAAAAGTTTGAAAAGGGTGAGGTACCCCCTCCCGAAGTGGAAGAAAGCCTCGGAGAAATTCCCCAAGAATGTCTTGCACCTTACGAGTTTCAAGTTACGGTTCACGGAGAGACCTACAATGTTGAAATAGCGGGGGTAGGTGAAAAAACTCCCGCGGGAAGACCTTACTTTATAAGAATAGACGGTAGATTGGAAGAGGTAATGGTTCAACCTATTAGAGAGGCGGAGGTTATAAGTGGACAATTTAGCGAAACTCCCGAGGGTACCATAGCGGTTGGAAAACGTCCCAGACCAAAAGGGGTTGGCGACGTAACCTCTCCCGTATCGGGCAAGGTTACCGATATTAAGGTCAATGTGGGAGACGAGGTTAAGGAAGGTGACGTCCTACTCATAGTGGAAGCTATGAAAATGGCTAACGAGGTTCACGCACCCGTAAGCGGAACGGTTGAGGAGATACTGGTAAGGGTAGGAGAACACGTAAACCCCGACGAGGTGCTTATAAGGATTAAACCTAAGAGAAACTAATATTATTTCTTTCTCTTTTACCTTCTGTAGTTCAAAATAATTGCGTTTAAATGAAACAAAACCAACTATACGAAGTTTTAAAGGAATTTACCTTGGAAGATGCCCTTCTTTTGGAAACCTATGACCGGCAATATAAAGCCTTGAAAAGGTTACACCGGGAGTTGAAAAACAACGAGCTCTTCTTAAAACTGGTGGTGGTCAACGCCCTTCTATCTTACCAACTACCGAATAAGGGGGAAGTTTACTGGGAAAACTTCGGGAGTTTTTTCGCAAAAAATCCTTCTTTGGAAAAATTCGGTGAATTTTTAAAAAAGTACAACAATAGGTTTTTAAATTCAAAATTGCAGAGACTACAAAAGGTTTTAAAAGCCATTAAAAAAATGGAAAGGGAAGAATTAATCCGATTTTGCAAAAACCCTAAGGAGTTACTGGATTACCTATCCAACCTATTGAATCAGGAAAAAACCGCTAAAACTTTGGTTTTTGCTGTAAAAATGTTTATTTACGCGTGTAGAATAGCAAGCGGAAAAAATATTACCGCACCCTTTGAAATAGAAATTCCATTGGACGTAAGGCTGAGGAAAATTTCCGATAGTTTGGAGTTCTGGAGAAATCTCTCTATAAAAACGAACATTCCGCCCCTCCACTTGGACACCCTTATATGGGTTACCATGGGGGCCGATAAAAGGTTTTTGGAAAATCTCCCTACCGGGTTAAAGGATAAAGTGAAAAAACTGAAAGAGGTTCTAAAAGAATTACTCTTGTGAAGGGTTTTGGGAGAGGCTTTCGATTTTTTCGAAATCGCTTTCGGAAAATACGTCTATGTGGTAACCGGTAAGCCGGTGGACCAATTTTACGTTGGAACCTTTTTTTCCTATTGCCAGGGAAAGTTGGTTGTCGGGAACTACCACTTCCGCCCTCTTTTGTTTTATAACCACCTTTGAAACCTTGGCGGGGACCATGGCGTTTTTTATAAGCTCCTCCGGTTTATCGGAAAACCTAACTATGTCTATCTTTTCCCCCGAAAGTTCTTTAGAAACCGGCTGAATCCTTTCCCCCTTTACCCCTAGGATAACCCCCACGGGATCTACCTTACTGTCTTTAGAAAGAACCAATACCTTCGCCCTTTCGCCGGGTTCCCTTACCACTTTTTTTATTTCTATTTTTCCTTCCTCTATTTCCGCAATTTCCCTTTCCAAAAGTTTCCTTAAGAAGAGAGGATGGGTTCGGGAAAGAACCAGATGGGGTTTTCCCCTCCTCTTTTCAACTTTCCAAAGGAGGGCTTTAATACGGTCATTAACATTGTAAGTTTCGGAAGGAATTTGCTCCTTTTTGGGTAAAACAGCCTCTATTTTTCCGAGGTCTACAATTAGGTCTCCAGAGGGTATAACCTTTCTTACCAAACCATAAACTATATCGCCTTCCAGCTCTTTAAATTCTCTATAGGTTTGCTCCTTTATAGCCTGGTTCAGTTCCTTTAAAAAGGTCTCCTTTGCCGCTTTGGCAGCGTAAAAGTCCACCTCCTCGGGTGAAATGTCCAAAGGTATAAGGACCAACTTTATGCGGTCTCCACTTTCCGCCGAAAATTCCCCGGGCACCGTATTAAATATAAATGTTCCCTTTTCGGTTTTTACCTTCAACCCACCCTTGAAGGGTAAAATTGTGCCTTCCAACCGCTTATAGCGGCCTATATTTACTATTGGCCCCTCTTGGCGTTTTCCCTTTAAGAAAATTTCCTCCAACTCTACGATATAAGGTTTTATTCCTTCCTCCGTAAATTCTACTATTAGATTTCCCCGTATTCCCTTCCCCTTTTTTATAGCGGTAACTATTGCATCTTTTAATGCCTTTTCGACCAAACTTTCCTTTACGTCCCTTTCTCTGGCTATCTGTTCTATCAGTTTTTTTAACTGTTGTAGACCTATTTTTCCCGTCATTTTTCTCTCCGCTAACCTTTTAAAAATGTAACCCTTTAAACCTACCATTCAACTTCTAGCCGAGCCTTTGCGATAACACTTAAAGGTATGTGTACCAGCTTTTGGCTGTCTTTAAGTCGGATTTTTAAAACTTCGTTTTCAATATCGTCTATAAAACCGACAATTTCTCTTTTTCCCTCTACCGGTTCCTTCGTAATCACCTTTATTAGCCGACCTATAAAAAAGGCAAAGTGTTGGGGCTTTTTAAGTTCGCGAGTAAGACCGGGTGAGGTTACCTCAAGGTTGTAGGAGTGGGGTATGAAATCCTCCACATCTAAAAGAGGGCTTATCGTTCTACTAAGCCTTTCAAGGTCGGCTAATTTAACTCCCCCAAATTTGTCCACTATAACCCTTAAAGTCCAACCCCTACCTTCGGGTTTAAATTCAACGTCAAACAACCTAAGTCCCCGCTCTTTTACTATATCTTTAATAAGTTCCTTTGTTTTTTCTTCAATCCTTTCGCGCTCTTTAGAAGAACCCATAAAAAGAAAATGTAAACCCTTAGTCGCTAAACCAACGGAGGAACATGAGGGCATAAAACCCCTGATGTCTACCCAAATAACCTTCCATTAGGGGTGTATCTTCTACATAAGCCCTAACCGGTTTATTGGCAAATTCCTCCAAAAGGATAGTATCGCCTATTTTCCAATCAAGGATTTTCTCCAAAGTTTTAGGCGGAGCGTGTAAAACCACCTTTATAGGAATTTCCGCAGTCCTGACCGCCTTCCAAATAACCTTTCTGTAATCTTCTTCCTCCTCCGCCGACCCCATAAATATGTGAACTATGGGTTCCACCGTCTCCTCATCAATCATTAGGTAAAAAGTTTCGCTATTTCCCTCGGTGAAGTTTAGCGTAAATTCGGTAACGAGTAACTTTTTATCGGTGAGGTTAAATTTGGAAAGGGACTTATCGGTATCGTGGTCTACTATTTCAATTTGGACTTTATATAATTCCGAAAATTGCTCCTCTAAAGTTTTCAAGATGATGGAAAAAACCTTTTCCAATATCTTGTATTCGGTAGAGGTTATTACCTTTTTTTCAACCTTTGGAGTTCCCGCTTCTCCCCCAAGAAGGATACTTATAAGGGAAAAGAGAAATTGGGTTCTAAAGGCTAAAACTCCGTAAGAGGGGAGAGGTTTTATCCTAAAGGCGATAAAGAACATATCGTCGTCTATCTGTTCCATGTATTGCCTGTATTTGACCAATTGGGTTTTCCCCTTTTCCACTTTGGACACTTCAAGTCCTATACGGATTAAAGCTCCTTTGAGGAGATGGGAAAATACCTTTAAAGTGTGCTCAAGAAGGGGAAGCTGGGAGAGGTCTATTCTCTCCAATTGATCAAAGGGAAACGGTTTATAGGAAATCTTCCCACTCCCTTCCTTATTATCTTCTTTACTTTCTTCCTCATATATCCGCTTTATTCTCTCTATCTCTTCGGGGGAAAGTTCGATGTTTTTATCCATTAGTGATTAATTTTTAATCGGGGATAGAAAAGAGGGAAAGGACTATTTGTGGGGAACAACGGTGGATACGGCGTGTTTAAAGATTAATTGCTCCTCACCGTTTACTTCCAGCAGTATACAAAAGCGGTCAAAGGATTTTACATAACCGGTAATACGGTTCCCACGGGTCAAATATACGGTAACCGGTTTATTCTCTTCTATCGCTTTGTTCAAAAGTTGGTCTTGCAATATTGCCTGGTTATTCTGTTCCATTTCCTTCCTCCAACGGTATTTTCTTAATATATCTTACCCACCGTGGCAATTTTTGGAATTAGGATAGAAACCCGATGATGTCGCAGATTTTGAATGGCCTAGAGGAGGAGATAGAAACTATCCTCCCCGCGGTGGAGGACAAAAGACTTAGGGAGATAACCGAAAAGGTTTTAAGCGGTAAAAGGCTAACCGAAGGCGAAGCCCTTTATCTCTTTGAAAGCGACAACCTTCCTCTGCTCGGACTTTTAGCGGAATACAAAAATAGATTGGTAAACGGAAACTACGCCTACTTTGTGGTAAATGTGCAAATAAACCCCACCAACGTCTGCATATACGGGTGTAAGTTTTGTGCCTTTGCCGTTAAGGGAAGAAATCACCCCCGGGCCTATGAAATGTCTCTGGATGAAATACTACAAAAGGTAGAAAGGGTATACTCCCTCGGCGGAAGGGAAATTCACATAGTGGGAGGTATCCCCCCCCACTGGAGGTATGAGGATTACCTCAACCTACTTAGGGAGATTAAAAAGCGGTTCCCCGAAGCGGTTTTAAAGGCTTATACCGCCATAGAGGTTTACCACCTGGCAAAAATCTCAAAAAAAGGTATTAAAGATGTGCTCTTAGACCTCAAGGAGGCGGGGTTGTCGGTTTTGCCCGGCGGGGGTGCGGAGATTTTTAACGAGGAAAAAAGGAAGTTGATAGCCCCCCTAAAGGCGAGTGCCAAGGAGTATTTAGAAGTTCACAGGATTGCCCACTCTTTGGGTATTCCCACCAACATAACGATGCTCTACGGACACATAGAGGATTACAAGGATAGGGTTGAGCATATGTCCTACGTTCGCCAATTGCAGGACGAAACGGGGGGATTTCAGGTATTTATTCCCCTAAAATATCACCCCAAAGGAACCGAGCTGGGCGGAGAACTAACCTCTTCGGTAGACGACTTAAAAACTATAGCCGTTGCCCGGCTCTTTTTGGACAACTTCAGACACATTAAAGCCTACTGGGTAACCCTGGGAGAAAGAATAGCCCAATTGGCCCTCAATTTCGGGGCGGACGACATAGACGGCACCATTTTGGAGGAAAAAATAGTCCATTCCGCGGGAACTAAAGCGGCATTGGGACAGGCCAAGGAAAAACTGATAGAACTTATAAAGGAAGCGGGAAAAACTCCCGTAGAGCGGGATACCTACTACAACATAGTAAGGGTTTATCCGTGAGGTTCTATAACTTCCAATCCTCCCAAATAGGGACGGAGAGCTTTGGGAACGCTTACGCTTCCATCTTCCTGCTGGTAATTTTCCAAAATCGCCGCAAGGGTTCTACCAATTGCCAAACCGCTACCGTTGAGGGTATGGCAATATAGATTTTTTCCGTTTTTCGTTTTATACCGGAGTTTCATTCTCCTCGCTTGGAAATCTTCGCAGTTGGAGCAGGAGGAAATTTCCCTATATCGGTTGTAGGAGGGCATCCAAACTTCAATATCGTAGGTTTTGCTGGCGGAAAATCCCAAGTCTCCCGTACAAAGTTCAACCACCCTGTAGGGAAGTTCCAACTCCTGTAAAACTTTTTCCGCATCCCTTACCAGTTTTTCCAACTCTTCGTAGGACCTTTCGGGGGTGGTTATTTTTACCAATTCCACCTTGTCAAATTGGTGAAGTCTTATTAGACCCTTAATGTCTCTTCCGTAGGAACCGGCCTCCCTCCGGTAACAAGGAGTATAGGCGGTGTAGTAAATAGGTAGTTCCTCCTCCTTTAATATCTCATCCCTGTGGAGGTTGGTAAGGGGAACCTCCGCGGTGGGTATAAGGTATAGCCCATCCCGTTCACACTTAAATAGATCTTCTTCAAACTTGGGAAGTTGTCCTGTTCCGATAAGGATTTCCGGTTTTACCAAGTGGGGAACATACATTTCTAAATAACCGTTTTTGGTGTGCAAATCCAACATAAAATTGATAAGAGCCCTTACGAGGCGTGCACCCAACCCCCTCTTTACCACAAAGCGGGACCCCGAAAGTTTTGTCCCCTTTTCAAAGTCCAAAATTCCCAAATATTCTCCCAATTCCCAGTGGGGTTTGGGATTAAAGTTGAACTTGGGAGGTTCACCCCACTTTCTGACCTCAACGTTGTCGTTTTCATCCCTACCAACGGGAACAGTTGGATGGGGAAGGTTGGGAATCCTCAAAAGGGTTTGGTAAAGCTCCTCCTCTAAAAGTTTTAGTTTTTCCTCTAAACGGGAAAGGTTTTCCTTTATTTGGCTCAATTCCCTTTTAAGGTTTTCGTCTTCTTTTCCCTCCCTTTTGAGTTTTCCGTATTCTCTGCTTTTTTTGTTTAGTAACGCCCTTAGAATTTCAACTTCCTTTTGGATTTCCCTTTTTTCTTTATCAAGCCTGTAAACTTCATCAACCAATTTTACGTATTCCTCACCGCGGGTGGCTATCCTCTGTCTAACTTCCCCGTAATTTTTTCTTATAAGCCTTAAGTCCAACATCGTTAGGTGTTAAATTTTAAGTTTTAGCCATACCACACTTTCAGTGTGGTAGGTATTGGGAAATTGGTCTACCAAAGCGGAGCTTTCTACTCGGTAAAACCTTTTAAGTTCCTCCAAATCCCTCTTTAAACTCAAAAGATTGCAAGAGATATAAATAATCTCCTCCGGTTTCCTTTCCAATATGGTTTGAACCAAAGGTTTGATAAGTCCCCCGCGAGGGGGGTCTACTATCAAAAGGTCAAGTTTTTTTACCCTTTTCGCGTGTTTTAGGGCATCGAGACATAAACTCTTTACGTTGGTTATTTTGTTCTCCTTTAGGTTTAAGTTCCGATAACGGGAACTCTCGCAATTTAGGTCGGAGGTCTCCATCTCGCTGGTCCATTCCGAAAGGGGCAAGGTAAAAAATCCTATCCCCGCGTGGAGTTCCAAAGCCTTTTCGTGGCTTTCTAAAGGTTTTACGAGGTTTAAAAATTCCTCCCAGAGGAGGTAATTGGGCTGGAGAAAACAGTCGGGGGAAAAGCGGTAGGTGTAACCTTTTAGGGTTATTTTGGTTTCCCACTTTCCTAGGACTTGAATTTTCTCCCAATGTCGGTATTCACCTACATAAATTCCCACCCCGTCGGTCGGTATCTCTTTGGCAAGGCTAACCGCGGTTGTGAAGTTAAAACCGCCTTTTAAAAATAGAAGTTTTGTGAAAATTTCACCGCTTTGGGGATTTAAGAGGAGTTCCACACCCCAAAGATTGCCGGGAAACTTAAATTCTCTCAAGGAGGTTAGTCTTTGATTTAAAGATTCCGGCAAAAGAGGACACCCATCAATTTCCAAAAGGGGACGGGAGGGATTAAAGATCCAACTCTTTCTAAAGCCCAACTTTCCCTCCCCGTGGTAGAGGAAAACCCTCACCCTGTAGGAGAGCTCCGATGGTGAGGTTAAAACCCTTTCGGGTTTAAAACCCAACAGCTCCTCAAATAGTTTCACCTTATAGGCGGTCTGGGTTTGGGGTTTAAGGTGCATCCATTGGCAGTTGAAACATAAGGGGAAATAATCACAAGGGGGGTTTCTTCTATCCCTCTCATTTAATTTCACCGGTTTTATGGGTTTATAAACCTTTCCCTTTAAGGGTTTTACATCCCAAACCTCCCCTATTGCAGTGAATGGAATTAAAACCTCTTCTCCATTCTCGGTTAACCCAAAAAATTCAGGTCCGTAAGAGGGTTTTTTTATTTTTGTGATTTTCATATTAGAAATTTTTATTGATATGAACTCAAATATATAAAGCGTATAGTGGAAAAAATTGAAAAGGAGATGAAACTTCCACAAATTGGAAGAAAACCTGGTAGAGGAGATACTTCTTTTGGCGGAAAAAAGATATTTTGGCTCTAAATCCCTACGAAAATAGGGATGAAAAGATATATCTAAAATTGGACTACAAATTTGAAGAGTATCTGCTAGGGGGAACGGAAAATCTCCTACTAAAGGAGAAAATTAGAGAGTGCATCTCCCAAAGGAAGATTTCCCTTTTTTACCAACCGATAGTGAGTATTTTTGAAGGTAGCACCTACGGGTGGAACTTTTGGCAAGGGTAATAGGTAGAAACGGAGTCCCCGTTCCCGCGGGGCAGTTTATAGAGTTCATAAAGGAGGAAAACCTCACCCTTGAATTTGACTTGGCAGTTTTAAATACTACACTTCAAAATCTGGATACACTCAAAAAAATTTCCCAAAGATTGTTTATAAACCTCTTTCCGAACATACCGTTATAACCAACAAGGACATTTTGGAAATGTTGGAAAAGGGAAATTTAACCTTAGCTTTTGACGATTTTGGGAGCGGTTACACCAAATTTAAAACGATGGCAATGCTCGCCCACAAAAAGAGGGCTTCCATACTTAAGGTGGACGGGGAACTGGTTAAGGAAATCTTAAACAGCGAGATACACGAGAAGGTTGTAAAGTCGGTAACCGAATTCGGAAAGGTTTTGGGTTTGTCTCTGGTTTTTGAAAATATCTCCACCGAGAAGTTACTTAAAAAGGTTAAACAAATCGTAAATAGCAAAGGGCTCGATAAGGCTTACGGACAGGGTTTTTACTTTGCCACCCCCCAACCCGCGGTGGTTCAACCGCTTAATAACTAACCTTTGGGGATTACTTTCGCAAATTTTTTCTTTCCAACCTGTATTTTTAGTTCATCGCCAATTTCAATTTCCTCAAAGGGGTCTGTGTGTTTTTCCCCATTTATTTTAAAGCCACCACTTTTTATGATTCTTCCTGCCTCCTTTTTGGAAGGTGCAAAACCTAGCTTTAAAATAAGCTCATCCGCCCTTATTTTTGTCCCCGCCGGGAATTTAAATACGGGGGCATTTTCGGGAAATTCCCTTCTGGAAAAGGTTTTTAAAAAGTTTTCCTTAGCCCTTTGGGCGGGCGGCTCTCCGTGAAATCGGGCAACTATAGTGTAAGCCAAATTCAATTTTGCATCCCTCGGGTGAAGTTTTTTAAAGTTTTCTATTTCCTCTTCGGTATAATCTGTGAGGAGTTTATACCAATCCCACATAAGATGGTCGGGAATAGACATTATTTTTCCAAACATTGTTTCGGGCGGTTCGGTGATTCCTACATAGTTTCCATAAGACTTAGACATTTTTCTGACGCCGTCCAATCCCACCAGAAGGGGCATTGTTAGGGCAACTTGAGCTTTTTGTCCGTATTCCCTTTGCACCGCTCTACCTATGAGGAGGTTAAAGAGCTGATCGGTTCCCCCCAGTTCTACGTCCGCTTTCAAAGCTACCGAATCGTAAGCCTGAAATAGGGGATACAAAAACTCGTGAATATATATGGGAATACCCTCTTTAAATCTTTTGGAAAAGTCCTCCCTTTCCAACATTCGGGCGACGGTATATTTGGCGGTGAGGTTCACTATGTCGCGGGCACAAAGGTTTTCCAACCACTGTGAGTTGTAGACGAGTTTAGTCCTCTTGGGGTCTAAAACTTTAAACGCTTGTTGGGCATAGGTTTTAGCGTTTTCCAAAACCTGTTCCATTGAAAGGGGAGGGCGGGTCTCATTCCTTCCCGTAGGGTCTCCTATGGTAGCGGTAAAGTCGCCGATAACCACATAAACTTCGTGTCCTAAATCTTGAAACTGGCGGAGTTTTTTGAGAAGGACTACGTGGCCTAAATGCAAATCGGGGGCGGTGGGGTCAAATCCCGCCTTTACCTTTAAGGGTCTTCCCTCTTTCAGTTTCTCCAAAAGTTCCTCCTCTTCTATTAGGTCAACCGCCCCCCGTTTGATAATTTCCAACTGCCCTTTGGGGTCTAACATAAGGTCTTAAAATATACGGGCGATGGAAAAAAAACTAACCCTAGCCCACGGAGGGGGCGGGGAGGAGACCCAAAAACTTATAAAGGAGCTCTTTATAACACACTTCAAAAACCCCATTTTGGAAAGAATGGAAGATTCGGCACTTCTTGAGGTTAAGGGAAAGATAGCCTACACCACCGATAGTTTTACGGTAAAACCCTATTTCTTCAAAGGGGGGGATATAGGAAAGTTAGCGGTGGCGGGAACGGTAAACGACTTGGCGGTATCGGGTGCCCGACCCCTCTATATGACCGCTTCTTTCATTTTAGAAGAGGGCTTTTCCTTGGAAGACCTAGAGAGGATAGTAAAAAGCCTATCGGAAGAAGCTAAAAAGGCAGGGATTCAAATAGTGGCGGGGGATACCAAGGTTTTACCCAAGGGTGGAGTGGATGGAATTATAATAGCCGCCTCGGGTTTAGGGGAGATAATATACGATGGTCTATCTTCCGCAAGTTTGGAGGAAGGAGACTCCATTATAGTTAGCGGTTTTATAGGAGACCACGGGGCTTCCGTTACCGCTCAAAGACTCGGGTTTGAACTTCCGATAGGCAGCGATTGTGCACCCTTGTGGGATTTGGTGAAAAAGGTCTTAAAGGGCGGTTTTAAGGTTAAAGCGATGAGAGATCCCACAAGGGGAGGACTTTCCGCCGTACTCTACGAGTGGGCCCAAAGTTCCCAAGTAGACATACAGGTGGAAGAAGAGGCTATACCGGTAAGAGAAGAGGTATGGGGAATTTGCGAGTTTCTGGGATTGGAACCCTATCACTTGGCCTGCGAAGGGAGAATAGTCTTTGCGGTTGAAAGTAAAGATGCCCAAAAAGTTTTAGAAGTAATAAGAAGCCACCCGCTCGGAAGGGAAGCCCAAATCATCGGTAGGGTTTTAAGAAAAAGCGACCAACCAAAAGTTTTAATAAAAACCCCCTACGGGGTAGAGAGGATAATGGAACCACCCGCAGGGGAACTACTTCCACGTATTTGCTAATTCACTCTCCCTTTGTCAATCTTTCCAAAAGTTCTTTTACCGAAATTATTCCCTGTTTCTTTAGACGGTAGCCGTTCGCCCCGCTTATAAAAATTCCCTCTTCCAAATTACCGAGATAGGCCGCACCCAAACGGTCCGCGATGCAAAAGCCGACCTTTTTGGCTTCTTCACCGCGGTTGCAGGGTAAAACACAATTGGAAACACAACCGTTCCAACCGTTTTCTCCCTTCAAAAGTCTTTCAATAAAAGGGGTTTTTACAACCCTTAGGGGAAATCCAACGGGGGATTTTAAAAGGATTATGTCCTCTTTTTCAATATTTAAAAGTAATTCTTTGTAAATTTGGGGGGCGTCACATTCGTGGGTTGCTATAAAGCGGGTCGCTATCTGAACCCCCGCAGCCCCCAATTCCATAAATCGATCTATGTCCTTTTTATCCCATATACCACCCGCAACTATTACCGGTATGTCTCCCCACTTTTTAGCCTCTTCCAAAACGGAGGGTAAAAGGTTTTCCAGTTGGTTTTCGGGTTTAAAACAATCCTCATATTTAAAACCTTGGTGTCCACCGCTGAGAGGTCCCTCCAAGATTACCGCATCGGGAAGACGGTTGTATTTTTTCTTCCAAACTTTGGCTATTAGTTTCAAAGCCTTTGCGGAAGAGACTATCGGAACCAAGGCTACATCGGGATAATCTTGGGCGTATTGGGGAAGGCGGAGGGGAAGTCCAGCACCGGTTATTATGAGCTTGGCCCCCGCTTCGCAAGCCGCCCTTACCAACTCCCCGTAGTTGGTAACCGCGTAAAGTATGTTAACGCCTATAATGGCATCCTCGCTTCCCGCTATTTCATACGCCTTTTGGATTATCTTTTTTAACGCTTCAGGAGAATTGGTATTGTGTTCCCCTACGGGTCTTCCGAATTTATCCCTTTTCACCATTTCGGGAAAGCGGTAACCCGTTCCCACCGCCGAGACTACACCTATAGCCCCTTCCTTTGCAACGCTCCCCGCCAGCCTCTCCCAAGAGAGCCCCACACCCATTCCTCCTTGAATTATCGGTATTTGGGCCGTCCATTTTCCTATTTTTAGAGGTTTTAAAGTCATGGCTTCCTTATTAATTCTGCCTCAAAAAGGGATTAAGGGAAAAATAGTTACTTCATATGAAAAAGCTAAGAGCTTTGGCAAATGCGATAAAACTTGAACACACGATTTTTTCCCTTCCCTTTGCCCTAGCCAGTTTACTACTTTTGGTGGAAAAGCTACCTTCTCTAAGAGAATTTTTTCTCATAATTTTGGCGTTAATTTTGGCGAGAACCGCGGGAATGGCTTTCAACCGGTGGCTCGATTACGATATAGACAAAAAAAATCCCCGAACCCAAAATTGGGCTCACATAAAAGGGGAGCTCCCTTTGGGATGGATAAAAACCCTCGCAATAATTTCTTCGTTAACCTTTATAGGCGTTTCCTACCTTTTGGGGAAATTGGCCTTTATCCTTTCCCCGATAGTGGTTTTCCTCCTCTGGTTTTACCCTTTGGCTAAGAGGGTTACCTACTTTCCCCACTTCGTTTTGGGTTTTGTTTACTTTCTCATTCCCATTGCGGTTGATGTAGCTTTAAATCAAAGGATTTCCCCTTTGGCGGTCGTTTTGGGGCTGGCAATGGCTACATGGGTGGCGGGGTTTGATATTCTCTATGCTTTGCAGGATTACCATTTTGACCAAACCTACGGGGTAAAGTCCCTACCCGTTAAGTTGGGAATAAAAAACTCCCTAAGAGTGGCAAGATTTTTGCACTTATTAACCCTTTTGTTTTTACTATTGGTCGGTAATTTACACCCCAAAATGGGGGCTATATACTTTGCGGGACTTACCGCGATAGCGGGATTTTTAGTTTACGAACACCTTCTTATAAAACCCGGTGACCTTTCCAGGATAAACAAAGCCTTCTTTACGGTAAACGGTTGGATTAGCATTGTTTACTTTCTTATAGTTCTTACCGATTACTTTATTTTTTAAATGCCAACGGTAATTTTAATTCTCATCCTTCCCTTTCTGGTTTTTTCAAACGGTGTGGAGGAAGTTTTATACAAAACCGTAGAAAGGTATTTACAAAGGGGAAATTATATAGGCGCTTTGGAAATTCTCCACTTTTTGGGAGATTACAAAAACTCGCAAGAGCTCTATAAAAAGGTAGCCCAATTTTTTACACCACCCCCCGCTAATCTCTTTAAAGAAGAACCCCTTATAAGGGTTAAAATCGCCCAAGGATTTAAAAACCTTACTCTCAACTGCGGAAGGGGAGAAAAAACCTTTAAACCTATAGAGAAAACGGAGATAAACCCCAAAGAGGATTACCTTATCCGGTTTGACCAAAAGACGTTTATAAAACTCCCCTCCACCGCAAAATTGAGGATTTTCCGCTACAGGGGGCAACCTTGGGCGGTTGCCCTTTTACCCCTTGAAACCTACTTAAGGGGGGTTTTGGTCGGCGAGGTCTACCTAAGGTGGCCTCTGGAAGTTTTAAAGGCCCAAGCGGTGGCGGCAAGAACCTATGCCCTTTTTAACCTATACAAGGCAAGGAAAAGCAATCTTCCCTATGATGTAGATGCAACCACCAACTACCAAGTTTTCAAAACTTCCGCTCTAGACCACCCAAAGGTCGTTAGGGCGGTGGAGGAAACCCGCGGGGAGGTTTTGACCTACAAAGGGGGGCTAATTTACGCCATGTTCCACTCCAATAGTGGGGGATGCACCGCAAACTTTCAAGAAATTACCGGTCTGAAAATTCCCTATCTGACCTCCGTAAGGGAAAACTGCAATATGGCAACCTTAAAGTGGAGCCATTGGAATAAGAACCTCCCAAAAGAAAGGATTAAAAACTTCCTCAAAGGAGTTTTGGGATTGAACATTTCCCAAATTGAGGATATGGAGATAAAAAGGGGAAGCTGCGGAAGGGGGTTATTGATAACCTTAAAAACCGATGGGGGAAGTGTAACTTTACCCCTATCTGTCTACTTTAGGCTTGAGATGAGAATTCCCTCCGATTGGTTCTTTGTAATAGGAAAGAGCGGAAATAGTTTTGTATTGGCGGGGAAAGGGTTTGGGCACGGACTCGGTATGTCCCAATGGGGGGCTTTCTGTTTGGCAAACCGCGGATGGGACTACAAAAAAATCTTACAGTTTTACTATAAAGGTAGCACTATAAAACGGATTTACTGATGAAGAAGAAAATTTACGTAGGCTGTAGCGGGTTCTCCTATAGGGAGTGGAGGGGCATTTTTTATCCCCAAAATATGCCCAAGGAGAGGTGGCTGGAGCATTACAAGAAATACTTTTCCATACTGGAACTCAATTTTAGCTTTTACAAATTTCCCTCCCAAAGTATTACCAAGAACTTAGTCCTCAAAGCTCCCCACCTTAAGTTTTCGGTAAAGGTGCACCAAAAGTTTACCCACCTCCGAAAGTATACAAGGGAGGATATTGAATTTTTTGTCAAAGGTTTGGAACCTATAGTCCAAAAGGGAAATCTGATTGCCCTCCTCTTTCAATTTCCCGAAAGCTTTGGGATGAAAGAGGAAAATTGGGAATATTTAGAAAACCTCCATTATGGGTTTGTCGAATTTCCCCAAGCCTTTGAATTTAGGAACAAAAGCTGGATGAATAGGGAATTTTTCCGCTGGCTGGACGAGAGAAACATAACTTTGGTAAATATAGACGCTCCCAAAGAGATAGGTTGGCCTGTGGGTCCATGGGTTTCCATCGGAGAGTTTAATTACATCCGCCTCCACGGGAGGAATGCAAAAAAAATGTATGACTACCTTTACAGTGAAGAGGAATTGGAGGAATTATTAAAAAAGGTCCTTAAAATCTACCAAAACAAACCGACGTATATCTTTTTCAATAACACCGTGGGGGCAAAGTGTGTGGCTAACGCCATAAAGTTCAAAATGATGCTCGGGGTTTGGAACGAAAACATTCCCATCCCCAACGGGATAAAACGGATGTGGATAACCAAGGAGTTTGAGTGATGGTTTATCTCACCCTTTCGGGTGGAGGAACCGGCGGCCACTTTTACCCCCTTTTGGCCTTTGCCCGATATTTAAAAAGGAGACAAACTCCCTTTGAGGGGATAATTTTTTTCGGCGACCGAAGGGGAATAGAGTTTAAAAAGAGAAACCTCATTGAGGAGACATTCGACAGCCATTTTTACCTCCCGATGGGAAAGTTTAAGAACCGTTCCACCCTGAGGGTCTTGGTTACAACCCTCAAAACGCTAAGGGCAAGCTTTGAGATAGCCAAACGGCTAAAGGGTAAAAGATTTATAGCCCTAACCTTTGGGGGATACACCTCAGCACCTTTGGGGTTTCTCTGCGGAATGAAAAGAGCTCCCCTTTTTGTCCACGAGCAAAACGCCATCCCGGGAATGGGCAACCGATTTTTGTCAAGGATAGCCAGCAAAGTTTTTATAACCTTTCCCCACTCCGAGAGATATTTCCCCAAAAGGAAGGTGGTTCTTACAGGTCTACCCCTAAGGGAGGAAATAAAGGAGGTTAGGAAACTTTCCGAGGACCAGGTTTTAAAAGAGTTGGGATGGGAAAGGAAATTCACCGTTACCGTTTTGGGAGGTTCGCAAGGGGCTAAAACCCTAAATAGGTTGGCGGTGAAACTCTCCACCCTTTTGCGGGAAGAAATCCGTTTGGTTCATATAAGCGGCGAAAGAAACTACAAAGAAACCTTAGAAGCATACAAAAAGGTCGGTCCAAAATGCGAAGTGAAAATTTACCCCTTTTACGAGGATATAGGAAAACTTTTAAGGGTTAGCAATTTGGCAATCTCAAGGGCGGGGGCTTCCAGCTCTATAGAACTTTCCTATTTCGGTATTCCTACAATTTTCGTTCCCTACCCTTACGCGGTTTACAACCATCAGGAGGAAAACGCGCGGTATTTCGTTAAGGGAGGTGGTGCCTACCTCCTTAGGGAAAAGGAACTTTCAGCCCAAAAGGTTAAGAATTTAGTCTTAAACCACTTTAGAGATCCATCTTTGGAAAAACAGATGGGAGAGGCAATGAAAAAGTTATTTATACCCAATGCGGAAAAAAATATTCTTTCCCACCTTTTGGAGGTTATTTAACTTTCTTTGGCCTTCTCCAACAGAAACTCCTCCAGCCGTCTAAATTTCTCCTCCGCCTGAAGCGAAGTTTCGTGGTCGAAACCCAAAAGGTGGACAAATCCGTGTAAAAGTAACCTCTTTAGTTCTTCCTCTAAAGATAACCCTAGAGCCTTTGCCTGTTTTTGGGCGGTTTCAACCGAAATAACTATATCCCCCAAAAGTTTACAGTTTTTACACTCCAAAAGGGCTCTTTCCAGCTCTTCCTCGGGGGTCAAAAGGGGAGAAAACTCTCTCGGGGGAAAATCTTGGGGAAAGGAGAGGACATCGGTAGGTTTATCTTTATTTCTCCATTGACGGTTTAGGTCTCCTATGGTCTCATCGTCCACCAAAAGTATGCTAAGTTCTAAGTCTTCTCTACCTATCGCGGATAAAAGTTTTAGGGCAAACTCCCTTAGTAGTTCCCCATATTTTTCAAATTCACGCCTTTGGGAGGATACCAAAACCGGCATTAACTTTTAAAGTTATCCGCTCCAAATGTAACAACCCCTTTGGTAGGTCACCTTTCTCTCTATCTCAAGCTCGGTAAAAAGCAAAATAAGTTTCTCCCTTTCCATGTGGGTAAGGGCTAAAAGTTCGTCAACGGTTCGGGGTTCTTCCCAAATAAGGGTTTCTACCGTTCGGATGAAACCCTCTCTTTATTCCACCGGAGGTTTACCCGTAAGCTATTCCAAAAGCCCGTAAGGGTCTAATTCCCGTTTTCCCCCCTCCTTCCAAAGCGCCCAAGTGGGCTTGGAGGTCTATACCGCTAGCCCCTCCCGAAATTACGGTAAAACCGTTTTGAGCCAAACCTTTGGCAAACTCGCGGGCTTTTTTCTTACCCTCTTTACTTGCCTTTCTCGTACCCACAATGGAAAAACCCCTTTCGGGGAGTTTTCCGATTAGGTATAGGGCGGGAATCTCCCACTCCAAGAGTTTTTTGGGGTATTCCCTACTGAAAAAGGGAATAACTTTTACCTTTTTTTTTCCAAAATGGTAAAGAGCTTTTTAAAAAATTCCTCCCTTTGGAGGTGGTTTTGGAGATCTTTTACTTTTTTAGGTAAATGTTTTTTCAGAAATTCCCGAAGGTTTTCTTCAAATGCCCCTCCGAAGGTTTTGTATTCGGAGTAAAACCTCGTGATGAACTTAAAACCGACGCCCTTTGCGGTAGAGAGTTTTAAAAAGTTTTTTACTTCAATAGTTAGTAAACCGGCCATCCGCACCTTACGATTTCTACTTTTACGGGAATTACCCCCTTTTCAATACCTCCAAGTGCCCTCATAGTTTTGGGATAGAGGTCAAAGTCCCTCCCTTCTACAAAGGGGCCTCTGTCCAATACCACCGCATAAACGCTTTTGTGGTTTTCCAAATTGGTAATCTTTACAAATGTTCCAAATGGCAAATCCCTCGTTGCCAACCCGTAACTTTCGGGTTTAAAAGTTCTTCCCGAAGCGGTGTATTTTGAACTACCATCCCCGTACCCGTACCAACTGGCGTAACCTACCTTTACACTCCAAGGACAGAAAGGCCTATTGCTGGAGTAACCGCAACGGAGGGTTACCACCTTAACCAATTCACCCGGTTGGAAATAGCGTTCGTATGTCTTGGGCAAACAAAGGGTGTATCTTCGGTCGTAATAAACTGCAACCTTTAAGGTTTTCCTTTCCCCTTTAATTGCGACCAGACTCCCGTCTTGAACCTGGTTTGATAGAGGTCTGGGGAAGTTACAAAATTGAACAAATGCCCCAAAGGAGGGGTTGCATCGGGCGGTTAATCCCCCCGAGGGGGAATATTCAACCCTTGAACAGGCGGTAAGAAATAAAACGACCGAGACCGCAAAGAGAAGAAAAGTTAGTTTAGGCATTAGCCAAAGTAAATTTTATCCCTATTACGGATAGTTTAAAAAACTACTTTAAAGAATAACCGGCCGCTTTTAAAGCCTCCTCCCTCTGTCTACAGGTAGGACATTCCCCACAAGGGGGTTCGGTTCCCCTATAGCAGGAATAAGTTTTTTCATAGGGAACGCCCAATTTTACACCCAATTTGGCTATATCGGTTTTGCTCATTCCCAAAAATGGGGCGTATATGTGGATTCGGTTTTTAGTTTTTGCGACGTATACCGAACCCGCGTTAATAGCCGCTTCCACCGAGGCGATAAATTCGGGTCTGCAGTCGGGATAGGGAACATCCAAAGCGTGAACTCCTATACCTATGTAGGGAATCTCGTAGGCGTCGGCAAAGGCCCCCGCAATGGCTAAGAAGGTTAAGTTTCTCATCGGGACAGTGGTTATCGGAGGTTCATCTTCGGGATATTCTTCGGAAGGAACTTCTACCCCCTCGTCGGTAAGGGCGTTTCCTTTTATAGCCCTATAGTGGGGAATGCCCACTATAAAATGCTCCTTTACCCCCACCAATTTTGCCAACTCTTTGGCGTATTTGAGTTCAACTTTATGCCTCTGTCCGTAATCAAAGGATAGGGCGTAAATCTCTTCAAACTCCATTTTGGCAAGCCACAAAAGGGTTGCACTATCCATTCCGCCCGAAAGAAGGACCAATATTTTGCTTCTTTTCATAAGCTTTAGAATGTAACCCTCTCCTACTTTATGGAAATAACTCCAACTCCCTTACTGTCCCTTTAGTAAAATTTCACTTGCGCTCAAACTTGACAAAAGTAAAAACTTGATAAACCACTTTTTGTTAGTAACCGCTAAACCAAAACCAAAGTAGTTTATTTAAAAACCAAACTAAAACCTTTTTGGTTTAGACGATTTTATACCTAAATAGGTGGAGTTTGTATAAATTAAAATCCCAAAATGGGGCAAATATTTATAACCCATAAAGTTGGGGTTTATATCTCAAAAAACCCAAATTTAGAGCAACTACTTCTGGTATTTAGTCAAGTTATACCTTAAGGTAGGCTTCTAAAAGTTAGTTATAATGTGGCTCCGAGAGGCTAGGGTTGCAGTTAATGCCCATCAAATGCGGGATGAACCAGTATTATTTTGAAAGAGTGGTGCGAAATAAAGATTAAAAAGACGTAATTTTAGCGTTTATTTACAGTTTAGTAGAAAATTTGGGGGCTAAAACCCTGTATCTACGATGCTGGGTGGTTCACTTCAATAATTTCAACATATCCTTTACCGCCCTTTCAAATCCCAAAAGCACCGCGTTGGCAACTATGGAGTGTCCTATGTTTAGTTCCTCAATATCTTCTATTTGGGTTATAGGTTTAACATTGTGGTAGGTTAGCCCGTGTCCAGCGTAAACCCTTAAACCCAAGCTTTTGGCAAATTTTGCGGCCGCGCGGAGTTTGGCGAGTTCCCTCTCTACACCCTCCCTATCAAAGGAGTTCCAAGCTTCCGCATAGGTTCCCGTATGAAGTTCAACCGCATCCGCCTCTACCCAAACGGAGGCCTTTATCTGCTCCAAATCGGGGTCTATAAATAGGGAAACCTCTATTCCCGCTTCCTTAAAGGGTTTTATAAATTCTTTTAAGTACTCCTTGTGGGAAACTACATCCAATCCTCCCTCGGTGGTTATTTCTTCCCTCCTTTCGGGAACCAAGGTAACCCTATTGGGGTGATAGGTAAGGGCTATATTTCTCATCTCCTCGGTGGGTGCCATTTCCAAATTCACCGGAATGTGGACCGTTTCTATAATTTTCCTTAGGTCGTCCTCGTTTACGTGTCGGCGGTCTTCCCTTACATGGAGGGTTATCTGGTGAGCACCCGCCATTTGGGCCAATATAGCGGCATAAACGGGGTCGGGTTCAAAGGTTCTTCTGGCGTTCCTTACGGTTGCTACGTGGTCTATATTAACTCCTAGCCGCATCAAAGATTAAATCTTAGAAAAGAAGGGCGCTTAGGAAGTAGTCCGTTATTAAAACGAGCATAGACGCTGTTACAACCGAAGCGGTGGTAGCCTTTCCAACCCCTTCCGTTCCGCCTTTGGTGGAAAACCCAAAGTAGCAACTGACTACCGCTATCAAAAACCCGAAAACTGCAGATTTCAGAAGCCCACCGGTAAAGTCGCTTAATTCCGCAATATCCCTAATTTTTTGCCAAAAGAGGTAGTCGTTTACTCCAAATAGTTTTACCGCTACAAACCACCCTCCGAAAATCCCTATTACATCCGCAACGATAGTAAGAAGTGGTAAAGAGAGAATAGAAGCAAACAAACGGGGGGTTACCAAATAGCGTATGGGATTAACCGCCAAGACCCTTAGGGCGTCTATCTGTTCGGTAATTTTCATCGTTCCTATTTGGGCGGTCATTGCCGAACCCACCCTTGCGACCACCATCAGAGCGGTTAAAACGGGTCCCAATTCCCTCGCCATGGAAATTGCCACAACAGCCCCCAAAAGGTGCTCCGCATTAAAACGGTGAAAGATTGAGTAGGTTTCAACGACTATAACTCCACCAGCAAAGAAGGAGGTAACCGCAACGACGGGTAAGGTTTCCGCACCTATATAGGCAAGTTGTTTAATAAAGTGTTCAAACTTCGGAGGTTTTTTAAAGAGAAACCAAACCGCCCAAAGGGCGATAAGGGTGGCTTCACCTATGGAGTTTAAAAGGGAAAGGAGTTTACTCCGAAAGGAAAAAGGCATAATTGCTATTTTCTCAAAAGTTTTATAGTATATTTGCGGGGTAGTTCACTCCTTAGGTTTTACAACCTCCTTTATAGGAAGTCCATATTTAACCGCAAACTCGTAGTCCCTTTCGTCGTGGGCGGGAACAGCCATAATTGCACCCGTTCCGTATTCGGCTAAAACGTAGTTGGCGGTCCAAACGGGTATAAGTTCACCCGTTAGGGGGTGAATAGCATACCTACCCATAAAGACACCCTCTTTTTCCTTTACCCTTCTGCGTTCCTCTACGGGAAGACTTTTCACCTTTTGAATGAAACTTTTCACCGCTTCCTCTTGGGGTGTTCCCTTTGCGAGTTTTTCCATTAGGGGGTGTTCGGGTGCCAAAACCAAAAAGGTCACTCCGAAAAGGGTATCGGGACGGGTTGTAAAGACAACTATCTCCTCCTCCATTCCGTCCACTTTAAAGATAACTTCTGCCCCTTCACTTTTTCCTATCCAATTCCTTTGCTGGGCTAAAACCCTTTCGGGCCATTTGCCCTTTAATTTTTCCAAGTCTTTGAGAAGCTCATCGGCGTAAGCGGTTATTTTGAGATACCAAGAGGGTATCTCCTTTTGAACTATTGGTGTGTCGCACCTCCAACAACGCCCCTCTATAACCTGCTCGTTGGCCAAAACCGTTTCGCAGGAGGGACACCAGTTTACCACCGCACTCTTTCGGTAGGCTATACCCTTTTCAAGCATTTTTAGGAATATCCACTGGTTCCACTTGTAGTATTCCGGTTTGCAGGTGGCAAGTTCCCTATCCCAGTCGTAGGAAAGACCTAGCATTTTCAGTTGCCTTCTCATATTGGAGATGTTTTTTTCCGTCCACTCCGCGGGGTGTATCTTATGTTTTATCGCGGCGTTCTCCGCGGGGAGTCCGAAGGCATCCCACCCCATAGGGTGCAAAACATTAAACCCCCTCATTTTGAGGTAACGGGCTATGGCATCCCCTATGGTGTAGTTCCTTACGTGTCCCATGTGGATGTTTCCCGACGGGTAGGGAAACATTTCAAGGACATACCTTTTATTGGGTTTTCCTTCTTTAGCCTTAAAGGTTTTCTCCTCTTCCCACCGGCGTTGCCATTTGCTTTCTATCTCCCGAGGATTGTAGCGCTCCATTTAAAAAAATCAAATTATCCCTAAAGGGTCTTAAGCATCTCCGCCAGCTTTTTTAAGGCCCTAGCCCTATGGGATATTTTCTGTTTTTGGGAAAGCTCCATTTGGGCAAAGGTCACATTAAAGCCTTCGGGTACAAAAATAGGGTCGTAGCCGAAACCTTTATGTCCCCTCGGGGTGTCGGTAATGTAGCCCTTTACCACACCCTCGGAGAAAATACCCTTTCCATCCCCCAAATAGAGGACTATGCAGGCTACAAACCTCGCATTGCGGTTTTCCTTATCCTTTAGCACCCTTAGGAGTTTTTTAATGTTGGCGCTATCTTCCGAAGGTATTGGTTCCTCTTTACCGAAAACTTCCAAGGAGTAAAACCGTGCGGAATAAACACCCGGATAGGGGGCTATGGAATCGGCTATAAGACCGCTGTCGTCCGCCAGTGTGGGCAAACAAAATTCTTCGTGATAAGCTTTCGCCTTTAGGTAGGCGTTTTCCAGAAAGGTTGTTCCCGTTTCCTCAACCTCCAACTTACGGGAAGGCAAAACAACCTCTATCCCCAAAGGTTTCAAAAATTCCTCTATTTCCCTAATCTTTTTGGAATTGGAAGAGGCTATTAAAACCTTGTTTAGTTCCATTTTGGTTAAAATTTATCCTTTGTAGGGTCATTTTTCACAGGAAGAGGGTATACAAAAAGGACAAAGATAAGCCCCTTGGGAGGGGACGGGTAAACAACCCACCCGTGAGGGTAGCTCTTATGGGCTACTCTCCGAAGTCAAGTCTCGCACCTTCAGTGCGGGGTGGTTGACCCGATATATATTCTTCTTCTGTATGAAAAAAGCCCTCATAGCGGAAAAAATTCCCTCTCCCCAGGAGGTCGTAAACAATTTTAAATACCCTACCGTGGGTGCGGTTGTAATATTTGAGGGAAGACCGAGAAACGACAACGGGATAGTAGCCCTCCACTACGAAGTTTACGAGGATATGGCTATTAAAGAACTGCATAAAATAAGAGAGGAGGTTTTAGCCCGCACGGGTGCAATAGAACTTTTTATATTTCACCGAAAGGGTGAAGTCAAAGTGGGGGAAACCTCTTTTGTCGTTATAGCTTTCGGCAAACATCGAAGGGAGACTTTTTCCGCTTGCCAACTGGCGGTGGATTTGGTAAAAGAGAGGGTTCCAATTTGGAAAAGGGAAGTTTACCCCGACCGCTTGGGAGACTGGATTTTGGGGATTTAACCGATTTGCTTCATAGTTTTTTCCTTCTTTTAGGGCTAAATCTAAAAAAATGCACTTTGAGGTTCATATCTACAAAGGACACCCCGCCTTCTTTGAAACCAAGGAAGCTCCCTATGTACCTTATGAAAATGTTGAAACTTACATAGAGACTTCCTTTGACTATATGACGTACGGAATGGCAAAAGAGGAAAAGCTATTTATAGAGGGCTTTAACCACTTTGTGGATTATCTGCTTAGCGACGGAGACGAGTATTTCCTCCAAGAGGCTAAAAAAGCCTTTGCCCACACCTATACGAAAATGGAAGAGAGCAAATATATGCTCGGACTTATAAGGATTTTGGAAGGAAACCTCCGCGACGCGGGAAGGTTTTTTAAAGAGATAAACGATTTCGGCTTCCCGAGATTTATCCAATACTACCGCGTTCCCACTTTGGTGGTAAAAACCGAAAAGGGAAAGGCCCAGTATTTTACGCCATCTAGGGAAGGTATTGAAAAAATCTTACGTCTGCTCCAAAACGAGGGTAACCTCTCTTAAACCCAAGAGGGCGTTGGATATAAAAAACTTTTCGCACTTTGACAGTTTACCAATGGGTAAAACCTCTTCTCGCGCCTTTCCACTTTCCAGTAAAACCCTTCGGGTTACCCCCGGGAGCAATCCCTCGCTTACGGGGGGAGTCAATAAAACTCCGTCCCTTAGGCAGTAAAAGTTTGCAGAGGAGGTTTCCGTTACGTTCCCCCTTTCATTTAGCACAATTGCATCGTAAAAACCCCTTTTGAGGGCCTCCCTCTTTACCAAAACATTGAATAGGAAAGAAGTCGTTTTAAACCTCCAAAGGGGATTAAAAGAACACCTTTTAAAATTCGAAACGGTGAGCGTTAAATTTTTCGGAGGCAACCTTAGAGGTTTTATAACTATTTCCAAACTATAGCTATCCGGAAGGTCACCGTAATATCCGCTACCTAAAGAGAGCAATAATACCTTTACGTAAAAGGGTTTCTCGCTATTTTTAGTAAAGTTTATCCGTTCCTCGGTAAAAGTTTTAAACTCCTCAAACGTGGGGTGGGGAATATTCAAAAAGAGCGCTCCCTCTTTTAGCCTCTCATAGTGGTACTCAAAGTGGGGTGGTAGTTTTCCTCCTTTAACCTTAAAGGTTTCAAAAAGTCCCTCCCCGAAGTACTTAAATCTCTCCACTTTTTCCATTAAAGTGGGAGTTTATAATTGGTTTTCTTATACGCTGGGTGAGAAAAAGTAAAATAAGGGAAGTATGGAGCAAAAGAGCTAATAGAGAAATAACA
>DTXZ01000008.1 GCA_012962155.1 Aquificales bacterium | reverse complement strand
TTACGGGGTTAAAATTGACCGTTCTCTAATAGCGGATATCCCCCAAAAGTTTAAACAATTCGGCGACCAAGCGAGGGAATTTAAGTTTATAAAGAACCTAATTAGTTTCTTAAAGAGTATGGGTTACGTGGTAACGGTGGAGGGGGTGGAAACTCCCGAAATGGTAGAATTGGCAAAAAGGCTCCAAGTAGACGAAGTGCAGGGATTTTATTACTCCAAACCGGTTGATGAGGAAAAGTTTCTCAAATGCCTCAGGGAGTGGGACCAGAGGGTTAAGAGTCCCTTTAGCAAAAATTAAAATGTTATGTTGAAAATCCCTTTTGGAGGAATTTAATGCCCGCAAAGGTTTATGTCGTCACTTCCGGAAAGGGAGGGGTGGGAAAATCAACCATAACCGCCAACGTAGCCACCGCTTTGGCGAAATTGGGTAGGAAAGTTTTGGTTTTGGATGCCGACATAGGTCTCCGAAATCTGGATATGCTTTTGGGGCTAGAAAACCGTATAGTTTACGATATACTTGACGTGGTAGAAGGACGGGCCACACCCGATAAGGCTTTTATAAAGGACAAGAGGGGGCTTCCGCTCTACCTTATTGCGGCAAACCAGACAAAAAACAAAGATGCCATTAGTGAAGAGCAAATGCTCGATTTGGTAAACCATCTCAAGGAGGATTACGATTTTGACTTCATTTTTATAGATTCCCCCGCCGGAATAGAACAGGGTTTTAAAAATGCGGCTCTTCCCGCCGATGCGGCTTTGGTTGTCGTAAATCCCGAAGTAGCCTCCGTAAGGGATGCCGATAGGGTTATAGGACTACTGGAGAATATGGGTAAAAAGGAAATACACCTAATCATCAACCGTATAGACTGGAAAAAGGTTAAAAAAGGCGAGATGATGTCGGTTGAAGATATTAAAGAAATCTTAAAAGTACCCGTTTTGGGGGTTGTTCCCTACGAGGATAAGTTAATAGATTTCACCAACAGGGGTATTCCAATAGTTTTGGAAGAAAAATATAACGCTTCCAAGGCGCTTATGGATATTGCGAAAAGGATAAACGGTGAGGATGTTCCTTTAAAATTTTACGGAGAGAAAAAAGGCATTTTAAGCTTTCTCTTTGGCGGATAATTTGGAGGTTTTTAAAGAATGGGTCTCTTTAATTTTTGGAAGAAGAAAAAAAATAGTAGTGCTCAAGAGGCAAAAAAAAGACTTACGATGGTTTTGGAATACGAAAGGAAAAATTTGCCCCCCAACTTTGCGGATAGGTTAAAAGAAGACCTAATAACTATTTTTGCCAAATATAACATCTTTGACATAAGCAACATAGAGGTAGAAATTAAAAGGGCGGAAAGCGACACTACGGAGGAACTCTGGATTTCCATACCATTTAAGGAGTAATGGTTTATTTGCTCCTTAGAAGGTTTATTCAGGGTTTTTTTATCCTCTTTGGGGTTTCCCTCCTCAGTTTCCTAATAATTAAACTTTCGCCGGGAAATATTTTAGACCAACTTAGGTTAAACCCCTCCATCTCTCCCGAAACCCTAAAGGAGCTTGAGAAAGCCTACGGACTCAACGAGAATCCCCTTATTCAGTTTTTTAAATGGTTTAAAAACGCTCTCTTTTTTGACTTCGGTTATTCCCTGCAGTATCACGCCCCCGTTACCGAGCTGATTGCCCAGAGGCTTCCCAATACTTTAGCCCTCTCGGTTAGCTCCGCCCTTTTATCTTGGCTTTTGGCTTTCCCTTTGGGGATTTTAGCCGCCTATTTCAAAAACCGACTTTTAGACCGCCTTATTCTCGCCTTTTCCTACACATTTGCCTCTATTCCCAGTTTCTTCCTCGCCTTTTTACTGATGGTTGTTGCGGTAAAAACGGGTGTGCTTCCCGTAGGGGGAACCCACAGCCCCAATTACGAATCTCTGCCCCCTTTGGAGCGTTTTTTGGATTATCTTAAGCACCTGACCCTCCCTTTGGCGGTTCTAACTTTGGTTCAAACCGCAGGCATGATAAGGTTCGTCCGAAGTTCCGCGATAGAGGTTTTGGAAAGCCCCCTAATGGTTTATCTAAAGGCAAAGGGTGCCACCCTAAAGGTTAGACTAAAACATCTTCTCCGCAATATGTTAAATCCCTTTATAACCCTTATAGGTTTTGAAATTGCCAATCTGGTTTCGGGTGCAGGTCTGGTTGAGATTATCACCGGTTGGCCGGGAATTGGAATGCTAATGCTTGAGGCGGTGCTTTCAAAAGATCTATTTTTAGTCATGGGAAGTCTGTATATAGGAACCCTTTTGCTGATTGTCGGAAACCTAATTGCCGATATTTTGCTTTTGCTAAACGACCCGCGGATAAGAAGCGGAGAAACGGGCTAATCCCCTTTTATCTTTATTCCCTTGTGGGAAAAAAATTGGCAGTTCTCCTAAGCGGTGGAATTGACAGTTCGGTAGTAACCTATTTGGTTAAAAAAGAGAATCCCGACGCCAAAGTGGTTGCCTTTACCCTTCTCCTCTATGGAAACGAAAAAGACTTAGAAAACGCCCAAAAGGTGTGCCAATTTTTGGGTATTCCCTGCAAGGTTTTAGACCTTAGAAAACCCTTTCGGGAAAGGGTAATCTCCTACTTTCTAAACGAGTATAGGAAGGGAAGGACTCCCAACCCCTGTGCGGTTTGCAATTGGGAAATAAAACTCGGTTTGGCGGTGGATATTTTAACCGAGCAAGGTTTCGAAAAGATATACACCGGACACTACGTTAGGAAGGTAAACTTTTTGGGTTACACCACCTTAGCCCGTCCCAAGGATAGGGGGAAGGACCAAAGCTACTTTTTGGCCCTTTTAAAGCCCGAAAGGTTGAAATATTTAGAGTTTCCCTTGGGGGATTTTACAAAGGAAGAGGTTAGACAAATTGCCAAGGAGGTAAACCTTCCCACAAAAAGCCGAAAAGAGAGTCAAGATATATGCTTTTTGGAGGGGCAAAAGTTAAAAGACTTTCTCCTCCAGCACTTTCCCCCCGAGGAGGGGGTATTCCTTTATAAAGGAAAGGTGGTGGGAAGGCACCAAGGTTACTTTACCTATACTATAGGACAGAGGAGGGGATTGGGTCTTAGATTGGGAAAACCGGTTTACGTAATAGGTATAGATGCTAAAACCAACACCGTTTTTGTGGGGGACAAGGAGGAGCTTTTAACCCGCCGGGTAAATTTAGTTGGCGTAAACTGTTTTATCCCCTTAAGGGAAATTCAAAGGCTGAAGCTTTGGGGGCAAATTCGGTATAGGACTCCCGCCAAGGAGGTTGAAAAACTGGAAGAAACCCCCGAAGGTCTTAAGGTAACCTTTAAACAGCCCTTTAGCGGTGTGGCAAAGGGCCAAATAGGAGCCCTTTATCTGGACAACGAGATACTTGCCTGCGGGGGGGTTATTTCCTAAAATTTAATCCCTTGGCAGGAGGGGTGGCCGAGCGGACGAAGGCGGGGGATTTGAAATCCCTTGGGCGGGCTCTCCCCCGCCCCGTGGGTTCGAATCCCACCCCCTCCGCCTAAAGAATATACTTGGCCAATTCGGTATCCTCCACGAGATCACCGAGTTTCGCATCAACAAACTTGGCGTCAACTATAATGGTCTGTCCCTTCATTTCGGGGGCGGAAAATAGGATATCCTCCAAAAGTTTTTCCATAACGGTATGAAGTCTCCTCGCGCCGATGTTTTCGGTCTTTTCGTTTAAAATCTCCGCGTAGTGGGCAATCCTTTCTATACCGTCGTCGGTGAATTCCAAGTAAACCCCTTCCGTCTTGAGGAGTTCCCTATATTGCCTTGTTAGGGCATTCTTAGGTTCGGTCAAAATCCTTATAAACTCCCTTTTGGTGAGGGGTTTTAGTTCAACCCTAATGGGAAATCTTCCCTGAAGTTCGGGGATAAGGTCGGAAGGTTTAGCCAGATGAAATGCGCCCGCGGCTATAAATAGAATGTGGTCGGTCTTTACGGGTCCATACTTTGTGGAAACGGTTGTTCCTTCCACCAGAGGTAGGAGATCCCTTTGAACTCCTTCGCGGGAAACCCCTCCGCCTACACCGTGTTGTTTTATGGCGATTTTGTCTATCTCGTCGATGAAGATAATTCCGAAGTTCTCCGCGCGATATATGGCTTCACCGGCAATCTCGTTGGGGTCTAAGAGTTTCTCCGCCTCCTCTTGGGTCAGTATTTCCAAAGCCTCTTTAACCTTTACCTTTCTTCTCTTTTTGCTACCGGGAAATAGTCCCTTTAGAATTTCACCCAGTTGGTTTTGAAAATCCTCCATACCCGGAGGGGTCATAACCATAGGAATACCTTTGGCGGTTATCTCTATCTCAACTATTTCGTTGTCCAATTCTCCCCTTCTTAGTTTCTCAAGCAGTTCTTCCCTCTTGTACTTGGGAATTTGGGGTTGGGTTTTTTCCTTACCTCCGAGGGGGAAAGGAAAGGGTAAACTTATTTCGGGAGAGTGATTTCCTAAGAGGTAATCGACAAGGCGTTCCTCCGCAAAGCCTCTCGCCCTCTCCTTCACTTGGGCTACCATTTCCTTTTTAACCATTCGGTAAGCTTCCTCCACCAAGTCCCTAACCATACTCTCTACATCCCTTCCTACATACCCCACTTCCGTGTATTTGGTAGCTTCCACCTTTACAAAGGGAGCCTTTATCAGTTGGGCAAGCCTGCGGGCTATTTCGGTTTTTCCGCTACCGGTAGGTCCTATCATCATTATGTTTTTGGGGGCTACTTCGTTTCTCAAATCCCCGGGGAGTTTTTGCCTTCTCCAACGGTTTCTAAGGGCGATGGCCACCGCCTTTTTAGCTTCCTCCTGACCGATAACGTATCTGTTTAGTTCCTCGATGACCCTTTTAGGTGTTAGGGTTTCCAAATACTTCTCCAACTGGCTGAGTCTTTTTTCTCTCGATTCCATGCCCAAAAGTGAAATTATCCTGTTTTAGAACCTTAAAAAACCCTTTTCCTTTCGGAGTTCCCCTTTTAGATTTTCAACCTCCACGGTGCAGATAACCCCCCGATAGGGCTTTAAATTTTCAAGGGCGAGTTCCTTCATTCGGGAGTAACCTTTTAGATTGCGTTTTTCCAAGTGCATATTGGCTATGGCGGTTTGAATGACCGCCTGCAGAAGCTTCTTTTCGGGGCAATTGCATTTTAGCCAAAACTTTTCCACCACCTCGTGGGCTTCAAAGTAGTAACCCTTCCCGTTTAAAGCCCTAGCTAAAAGTACAACTTCCTCGCACCCCTTAGCGGGTATAATCTGTTTGTAGCCACTTATAAAGGTTTCGTAAAAGGCTACCCTTTCCCTTTTGTAGTTTTCAAACTCTTCAGGAACTTCCGCCGAAAGGTAGAGGTTTCTAAAGTTTTCATCCCCCGTTAGGAGGTAATCGCAAAAGGCTTTCCCTATCAGGTTTCTGGCATCTACGAAACGCATACGGGGTAGAGGTTAATTAACCTTTAAGGGCTTCAATTATGAGCTTCCTCCTTAAGAGGCCAAAGAACTTCTACTTGTGCTAGAAAATCCAGAGCAAGTCTACAACTGGTCTAAGAGGGTAGGCTGCACCTTTGAAGACTTTTTTGAAGCCTTAGAGTCATATTTACACTACCGTCTTGGTGAGATAGCAGGCTACTTGTATCTTGGTAGAAGTCGTAATGACTTCATTTCTGCTGCCCTAAGACTTGCCGCTCGCGAATACTCAGTTGATCTGCTAGACAAACTGCTTCGTTTACGAAACATTCTTCTAGACAAGGGGGAGAAGCAGTCAGGCAAACTATTCCCCTACTTCACACATCTACAGCTAGCCCAGATAGGGTCAGCAGCCCACTACTTTATTGCTTTCGAAGAGGCTTTGTCTAAGATTTGGAGTTCTATTTTTGATGCAACTCTCAGACACTGCTACGATAATCCTCTTGGCTCGGGACCAGCTGTGGGTACTACAGTACTGCTATCTAACGAGGTAGTTAGCAAACTTTTGTGCTTCGAAGTCCAGGTTGCACCTTATTATGCTACTGGTTCAAGGCTTTTCATTTTGGATTTACTAGCTTCACTTCTTTCTCTCTTTATGGAGTTTTCGAGGTTTGCCAACGATATAATAACGGTTAACACTCTAATTCCAGGGTTTATAGAATCGCCTAGG
>DTXZ01000007.1 GCA_012962155.1 Aquificales bacterium | reverse complement strand
GATAATGCAAAATACTACCGAACTGTGGCTACAGTGGAATGGCGACCTGCTTTCAATTTCAGAATAAAAGTTCGGCAGAAATGGCAGGCAAGGGGGGCATTTGATTTGCAACATCCCAGTCCATTTTATTCTCGGGAAACCCGCATAACCAGCCGACTGCGCATGTCTCGTTATAATCAGTTTGAAATTCTATATTCAAATGGGTACACTACTTTTTCTCACCCAGCGTATCTTTAATAGATTAAATAAAGAAAAAAATACCTAAAAAAGTTATAGATAGTTCTTTAGCCAATTTTCTCCTTATCACTTACGAGGGTATCTCCCAAAATGTTAAAGGCGACCACCACGAGGAATATAGCAACTCCCGGCGAAAGTATCCAGGGGAAGAAGGTTATCACCGTAAGGCTTCTCGCTTCCGATAGCATGTTACCCCAAGAGGGGTAGGGTTCTTGGATTCCCAACCCCAAGAGCGAAAGGGAGGCCTCGCCCAAGATATAGGCCGGTATGGCGGAGGTGGCGGATACTATTAGGTAAAAATAGGTATTGGGCAAGATATGTTTAAAGATTATCCTAAAGGTGGAAGCCCCGTAGGTTTTAGCCGCCAAGACATATTCATAAGAGCGGTAGGAGAGAATCAATCCCCTTATGACCCTTGCCAAACCCGCCCAACCTACAAAGGAGAGGATAAAGATTATTAGAAAAAATACGGCTACCGAGGGCATATCCAAAGGAAAAATAGCCCGCAGAGTCAGCATAAGGTAAAAAGCGGGAATGGACATTAAAACTTCCGTAAGCCTCATAACCGCGGCGTCTATAGCCCCGCCGTAGTAACCTGCCAATGAACCAAAAAGAATTCCGAGCAAAAAGGTTATACCCACCCCTATAAGTCCCACCGAAAGTGAAATCCTGGCGCCGTAAACCAAACGGGAGAAAACATCTCTTCCCAACTTGTCGGTCCCGAGCAAATACACACCGCAACGGGGTGGGGTATAAAAAAGCTTAAACCCGTAGGGAGTTTGAGTAAAAAACTCCACCTTGCATTTTTGACTCTTATCCTCTTTGTAGGTTTTAAAAATCGGGTTTACCAACCGATAGGGGTGAACGTATGGATGGATAAGCCTCCCGCTGGAATCCAAAATATGCACCCTGGTGGGGGGGTGATAGGGAGCCTCTCTGTTTTGAAGGTCGTAAGGGTAGGGGGCTATAAAGTCGGCAAATATCGCCAAAAGGAAAAAGGTAAATAGAATTCCCAACGCGAGGTATTTCATGGGCAAATTATGAAATTATGTCCAAACGACCTTTGAGGTTTTTCGTCGCCACGATATTTCCGCAAATTATAGACTGCTACACCTCCTACGGCATAGTTGGGCAGGCTATAAAAAAGGGGGTGGTAGAAGTTCACCCTTTAGACCTCAGGAAGTTTTGCGACAATCCTCGGGAAGTGGACGATACCCCCTACGGGGGATTTCCGGGGATGGTTTTAAAACCCCAACCCTTTTTCCGAATTTACGACCATATAAAAACCTCCTACGGTAAGCCTTTTGTTGTAATAACCGAACCGTGGGGGGAAAGGATAACCCAAAAAACCTTTAGAGAACTCAAAGAAAAAGATAATATCCTCATTCTTTGCGGTAGGTACGAGGGGGTAGACGAAAGGGTCAAAACATGGATCGATAAGGAACTATCCTTGGGGGATTTCATCCTTTCGGGAGGGGAACTCCCCGCGTTGGTTTTAATAGACGGAACAACCCGTTTGGTAGAGGGGGTTTTATCCGAACCCCAAAGTTTGGAGGAAGATAGTTTTTCCCAAAGGTGGTTGGGTTATCCCGTTTACACCCGCCCGAGGGAGTTTAAGGGGCTAAAAGTCCCCGAGGTTTTGCTCTCGGGAAACCACAAACTTGTAGAGCTTTGGAAACTTTACAAAAGAATAGAACAGACCTTTAAAAAACGTCCCGATTTGGTCCCACCCCAAGGGGAACTATCTCCACTAGAAAAGCTCATTTTGGAATACGTAAAAAAGGGAAAAACCTTTGAGGAGTTTATAGAGGAAAATAAAAAACTTCTCAGGCGTTTGCCTTGAGATACAAAATCCCCACCAGTGAAAGAACGAGTAAAAAGGCAAAAAACCTTTCCCCAACCCCTCCCGTCTTCATTAGCGGAATTTTCAGGCGGGGGTAATAAGAGGTTCCCACCGGGATTCCCAAGGGTGTCAAAGCGTCTAAAACCAAATGCGATAAATATCCCACCCAAAAGGCGTAAAGAAACTCCCAGTAAAACTCGTATTGGGGAAATCGGTTTTCTAAGAACCCCCATAGGGTTAAAAGGGCGACAGCCCAAAATGGGTGGTGGGTTATGCCCCTATGGGTGTTAAACAGACTCTTCTTTTTTCCTTTTGGAGGGACAAGGGAGGAGAACTTCAGGTCTATATCGGGAAAGGTTGAACCTATCACCACAAGGGGAAGGGCATAGGGTTTTACCCCAAATAGGAACCCGAAAAGTAAACCTCCTGCAATATGGGTATAGCCTTTCATACCTTACTCGGGTAGTTCCTCTTGCAAAAAGTCTTCGGGGGATTCGCCTTCTTCTTCCACCAACTCTTTGAGGTATTCGGCGTATTCCTCCGCCGACATCAGGTCTTCTAGCTCGGAGGGATCCCTCATTTTAATTACGCAAATCCACCCGTCTTCATACGGATATTCGTTAATTAGCTCGGGGCTGGTTTCAAGCTCGCCATTTACGTCCACTATTTTTCCGCTAACGGGAGAATATACCGATGCCACGCTCTTTACACTTTCAACATTGGCTATGGTATCGTTTTGCTCCACTTCGTCGTTTAACTGCGGCAGCTCAACATAGACGATATCTCCCAATTCCTGCTGGGCGTAATCGGTTATCCCTATACGGGCTTTGCCCTCTTCTTCGGGCAAACACCACTCGTGTTCCTTGGTGTAATACCTATCCTTGGG
>DTXZ01000006.1 GCA_012962155.1 Aquificales bacterium | reverse complement strand
TTAATTAACCTTTAAGTGCTTCAATTATGAGCTTCCTCCTTAAGAGGCCAAAGAACTTCTTTAAAAATTCTCCCCAAGATGGCAAAAAAGAAAATAATCTCCCCTACGGTGGAAAAGAGGTTAAAAGGCCAACTCCCTCCCAATCAGAAATTTATAAAAGCCCCTATCGTGTATGACATAGTTTCCGACATACCCGATTGGGATATGGAAAATTACCGTTTCCGCGTTTGGGGTGAGGTTGAAAACCCCTTGGAATTAACCTACGGGGAGCTTTTAAATTCTTTTGAACCTGTGGAATTAATTGCGGACTTCCATTGCGTCACCAAATGGAGTGTCCCCGAAATCCCTTGGGAAGGGATACAAACCAAGGAGATTATGCAAAGGGTTAAACCTACAAAGGAAGCGAAATGGGTTACCGTCCACTGTTTAGAAGGTTATACAACCGTATTCCCCCTGGAATATCTATTTAAAGAAGACACAATTTTGGCCTACAAAATGTATGGACGGGCTATTCCCAAAAGGCACGGCTACCCTTTAAGGCTCGTAGTTCCCCTCTTGTACGCTTGGAAAAGTGCAAAATATGTATGGGGCTTGGAAATAACCGGGGAACCCAAAGGGGGTTTTTGGGAAGAAAGGGGTTACCACCTTGTGGGGGACCCCTGGAAGGAGGAGAGGTTTGGGTAGTATACCATTGTAATGTCCCATGTCCACCCTCTTTCCCCACCTAAAAGTGGTGTTCCCCAACGGAAGGAGTGAAATATACCGCTTAGAGGAGGAAATAGACTTCAACCCCGTAGGGTATAGGGTTTTAGTCCCCCTAAAGAGTAGTCAAAGAGGTGCAACCGCCATAGTGGTGAAAAAATTTTTAGCTAAACCCTCGGAGGCTACTCCAAGAATAGACTCCTTCCCCGATAGGTTTCCCGTAATAAACCCCGTCGCCTTGGAGGTTCTAAAAAACAACCTCTTGGAATACCTAACCACTTTGGGCGAAAGTGTTTTTAAGCTCATTCCCACTTGGGCGGACTGGTACCAGGAAACCTTTGCGGTTGCGGTGGAAAAGGATCCCCAAGGGCTACCCTCGGGGGTTTTAAAAATTTTCGCCAAACTCAAAAAGAGGGGGAGGATTGAATACGAGAAACTAAAAAAGGAGTTTGATCCCAAGATTTTACGCCTTTTGGAAGAACACCGCCTTATAAAGATAGAAACCCGTTGGGTTGCTCCCAAGGTTGAGGAGGAATTTTTTAAGCCCGCCACAACCGATATGGAAGAGGTTTTAAGGAGGATAAAAAGGGCAAGGGCCCAACGCAAAGAGGAGGTTTTAAAGGTTATATCCCTATTTGAAGAGCTGGGTCGCCCGCTGGAGCGGGATGAACTGCTACGGTTGGGTATTTCCTCCCCAACCCTTAGGTATATGGAGGAAAAGGGTCTCCTTAAAAGGGTAACCTATAGCCTTCCCCCCTTTAGGGGAGAGCTTTTAAAAAGTCCCCGCGGGGTCTACTCGCCTATAAATCCCCCCAGCCGGTGGGAACTTAGAAACCTTCCATTGGAGGAGAGGATAGAAACTCTTTTGAGGATGGGTGAGTGGGTTATCTCCCAAGGAGGGGACTTTTTGGTTTTGGTTCCCGAATTGGAACTTATAGAAGAATTCTACCCAAGGCTAAGCGAGGTTTTCGGGGACCGGGCGGTGGTTTACGCGGAAACGTTGCTCCAAAAGGAGAAGATAAAAAACTGGTTTAAGAGTGCGGAGGATTACGGAAAAATATTTATAACCACACCCCGATGGCTCTTTGCTCCACTAAAAAATCCCCTTGCGGTTTACGTAGAGGATGAAGGACATCCTTCCTACAAGATGTTCCAAAGTCCCTATTTTAATCTAAAGAGGCTCGCCTTTGAATACGCCAAACTTGTGGGGGCAAAGCTCATAGTCTCCTCCGAACCCCCGAGTGTGGAGCAGTTTCTAATCTCTAAAACCTTTGAGGTGCGAAGTAAGGAAACTAAACCCCAAAGGGTGCTTTTGGAAGGCAAAAATCCGTTTGAGGACGGCATTTTAATTCAATACCTCCGGAGGGAAGGGAAACACCTAATCCTTACCCCCAAAAAAGGATATTCCAACTTATACTGCCAAAGGTGTGGGGTTCTTTTGGAGTGTCCCCGTTGCGAGGTATATCTCGCCTACAACTTTAATTTTGTGGAGTGTCCCGTATGCGGCTTTAAGGCGGAAAAAACCGAATGTCCCCGATGCGGTGAAGGGACTAAATCCTTCGGCTACGGCATAGAGCGGGTAAAAGAGACCGTAAAAAGTCTAATCCCCGAAGGGGATTTTACCTTTTCAACCCACCCACCCCAAAGGGGAGAGTTTGATTCCGTTGCGGTTCTCTTTGCCGACTCCATTCTCTCCATTCCCGACTTTAGGAAGGGGGAGGAATTTTACCGTTACTTGATAAAGGCACAAAACCGAACCAAAAAGGGAGGTCTGTTTTTACTCCATACCCTCCAAAGTCATCACCATGCGGTGGTTTCCCTTTTGAAGGGTGATAGCTCCCTCTTTTACCTCAAGGAGTTGGAATTTAGAAAGCTTTTGGAGTTCCCCCCTTTCTCACGGCTTTACCTCGTCGCGATTAACTTAGAGGAGGAAAATGAACAATTGGCTTTAAAAATTTTTAATAGGCTAAAGGAGGCTTTGAAATTTACCTCCGCCCAAGTGGAGTTTTCCAAAGCCCCCACCTTCCGTTTGAGGGAGAAATATCGCTACCAAATTCTGGTAAAGCTTCCGCTGAAATTGGAGGATAGGGAACTCCAAAAAATCTCCAAAGTTCTAAGAGGGTTAAAAATTTCCTACCGCCGTGCAAGGGTTATTCCCAATCCCCGTAGTTTGGTTTAAGCGTCGGGAAACCTCTTCCGATATTCCTCTATTGTCAAATTTACCGCCTTGGGGTTTTCGGTAGTGGAGAGGTCAATCCTAAGCCAGTCTCTATACCTTTTAAACCAACGCAGCTGCCTTTTTGCTTGCTCCTTGGTGTGTTTTATAGTGTCATAAATACACTCCAAAAGGCTTTTTTTAGATTCGAAGTAGGGGATAAATTCCTTGTAATCTATCGCCTGGGGTGAGGTTACGGCGGTTTTAAACCCCTTTTGGAGTAAATCCGATATCTCCCCCAAAAGTCCCTCCCTAACCATATCCCACACTCGGTTTCTTATTCTTTTGTAAAGGTCTTCCCACGGTCTTACCAAAAAGACACCCAGATAGGGGTATCGGGGTTGGGCGTTTTCCCAATTGGTGTGGAAAGATGAATAGGGTTTCCCCGTCAGGAGGTAGACCTCCAAAGCCCTAACAATCCTCCTCAGGTCGTTTTTGTGAATTTTGCCCGCATAGACGGGGTCTATTTTCAAAAGCTCATCCCAAAGTTGTCCCTTTCCCTCTTTTTCCGCCCTCCCGTAGAGTTTTTTTCTAAGTTCCCAATCGGCGGGAGGGGTTTCCGCCAATCCGTAAAGCAAGGGGTGAATATACATGTAAGTTCCACCCACCACAATGGGGACTTTTCCTTTTTCCCAAATTTCCCTTACCGCTCTATCCGCCAAATCGATAAACCGCTTTATCGAAAAGGTTTCGTTGGGTTCTACCACATCTATTAGGTGATGGTTTACAGCCCTCCTTTCGGCCGGAGAAGGTTTGGCGGTTCCTATGTCCATTCCCCGGTATACCGCCATTGAATCAGCACTTATAATTTCTCCTCCAATTTTTTTTGCCAAAAGGAGCGACAGTTCGGTTTTTCCAACCGCGGTAGGACCTCCTATAACGATTAAGGGTTTTTCCCGCATTAAGTTAGATTAGTAAATATGGTTCTGGATTTGCCACTTGCCGCCTTTCTCCAATGCCAAGTTAACCTTTTTGAGGGAAAAATAGAGGAGTCTCTAAAGTTTTGTATACTCTCTTTTGCGAAAGAGCCCAATCCCTTAACCCTTCGAATTTCCCCAAAATAAAGAATATAAAGATTACCTAAAGGAATTGGTCTTTTTCCTACCCTCGGAGGGGATAGCTTTTCTTGAAGACCTTTTAAGGATAGAACCCCAACCTTTTGCCTATTTGTGGTTGGCCAAACTTTACGCCCAAAAGGGAGAACTCAAAAAAAGCCACCAACTTTTAGAGGAAGGGTTGAAGAGGTATCCAAACGATAGGGGGCTGGCAAAGGAGCTAACCCTCTACTATCTTGGAAGGGGAGAGGCTGAAAAAGCCTACCTCTTGGCGGAGAAATATTCCCTAAAGGAGATTTTGTTGATTTTAAACTTCGCAAGGGAAAGCGTAGAGGTTGCCCACTCCTGCGGTGACGAGGAAAGATTAAAGAACTTGGCCAGTAGGCTTTACTCGGAAGACCCCCAAGGGTTTAAAACCGCCTTGGCTCTACTTTTGAAAAATTACTTGTACAGTGACAGTGCAATCCCGTTGGCAGGCAAACTGTGGCTTTCATTTTTAAAGAAACCTTCGGTGGAAGATTTACCCTTTTTGGCGGTTTACCTCCTGAAGGATTTGGAACTTCAAAAAGAACTTTCGGAGCGGGAGCGAAAACTCTTACGGACCATCCTAAAGGATTTCCCCAATAATCCCCTTCCCAAGGTGGTTTTGGCTTTCAAGCGGGCCCTTGAGGGGAATTTACAGGAGGCTAAAAAACTCCTAAAGGAGTTAAACGGATACCGATTAGACCCCTACTTTGGTTCGTATATAGGTGCCTTGAAACTTTACCTAAGGGAGAAAACGGAGAATGTTCTCCCCGCTTTGGAGCACCTTTACTACCTTTCCAGAGAGAGGGCTTTCTCCGTTGCCAAACTCTATTGGGAGGAAAAGCCCGATAAAACCCGCCTTTGGGAAATTCTGAGTGTCTTCTTTGCGGTAGGGGATTTAAAGTTTCAAGAACTTTTTTTGGGTGAAGCGGTCAAAAGGTATCCCGACGATGCGGAGTTTTTAAACAGCTACGGTTATATATTGCTTCTCACCTGCGGTAAGGCTTGCGTTTCAAAAGCCAAAACTTACATAGAGAAAGCGCTGAAAAAAGCCCCCAATACCCCCGCCTACTTGGACAGTTTGGGTTGGGCTTACTTCACCTTGGGAGATTATGTGAAAGCGAAGTTTTACTTAAAAAAGGCTCTACAATTGGAAAAGGAAGACCCCGTTTTAAACCTCCACTACGGGTGGGTATTACTAAAACTGGGTGACAGCTGCGGTGCGAGAGAATACATTCTCAGGTCCTACGGTTGGTTTTCCAAAAATTTAACCATTCCCGAAAACGGTTTTTGCGAAAACTTGGGAAAACTTTTAAAGGAGACAAAATGCGAAAAAACTACTCGGTGACGGTGTTAAGGAGTTTGTCCGCCAGCTCCAAAAGTTGTTTGGAATATTCTACCTTTTCCACCCATTCGGGGGGATAAATTTCCACCCCCCAATAGGCACCCAACCACCCGCCGACGAGGAAACCTATAGCGGAGGTTGCCCCCCCGAATTTACCGTAAGAGTTAACCGCATTTAAGAAAGCCCTTTGGGGATACTCCATATCCCTTAGGCTTAGAAAGAGGGCAAGGGGTAGACTTTCCCAAATGTATTCACCGTTTCCGAAGAATTCTATAGCATCCGAAGGTTTCAGCTCTTTTTCCAACGCTTGGATTACCTTGTTTAGGTGCTTTTGTCCCTCCTCCAATTCGGTGCAACTGTCTATAACTTCCTTTACAAAGGCAATCTTTTGCTCCTTTTCCGAAAGGTCAATCTCACCCTCTATAAATAGGGCGGTTGCTACCCCTATTATTTGGGCCCCCTCTTCAACCTCTTTGCCCTTTGCGAGAATTAAGGCCATCAGCTTTGCCCCTTCCCCTGCAAGGGTAGGATAGTCGTAGTGGAACATTCCCATGGCAACGGTGTGCAAAATGGCGGTAATCGAAGAGGTTTTGTAATAAACCTCCTCCGGAGGTTCGCCCTCCTTAATAGCCCTCAAGACATTTAAAAGGGTTGGATTCAAATATCGGTGGAACTTCTTTTCCTCCAACCACTTTACTAGTTTGGAAACAAAGTGGTAGGGTTCAAAGTTTTTGGTTTCGATTAAGCTTTCCAGTGCCAGTTTAAAGAGTTCGACCTCGGCGGGAACCTCCTCCGGTTTTAAAAAATCGTATGGCGAAGAGGGGTGGGATTTTATAAACCCCCCTATCGGTTTGCCGTAATAATCGAAAACACTTTCAGCCGGAACCTCGCAAACCGCCTTGCCTATGGAGGAACCCAAAGCAACCCCTATGGCGGTTCCCCGAAATTTGGACCTTAAAAGCTCTTGCATTACTCGGAAAGTAATATTAACCTAACCCAACCTAACCTCTTTGAGTTGGTTTTTTTTCCAACCCTCCACGGGGTCTTTGCTTACCAATTTCTGTTGGAGAGAGATTAGTTGGGAAATACCGTCCAATGCCATTGTGAGCATATCGGTCAGCTCTTGACGGGAAAAGACCGCTTCCTCACCTATGGCGCAAAGGTCCGCCAATTTTCCCGAACCGGTTGCCACAACGGTCATATCAACCTCCGCTTTGGAGTCTTCCTCGTAATTTAAGTCTAGCAAAAGGTGGTTTTCAACCTTCCCTACACTAATAGCCGCCAAATAATCCTTTAAAGGAACTTCTCCTATTTCTCCCTTTTCCTTTAATGTTATGAGGGCATCCGCCACCGCCACCCACGCACCGGTTATTGACGCCGTTCTCGTTCCCCCGTCTGCCTGCAGGACGTCGCAATCGACCCAAAGAGTTCTCTCTCCCAACATGGAAAGGTCTATAACGCTCCTTAAAGCCCTCCCTATTAGACGCTGTATCTCTTGGGTTCTTCCCGAAAGTTTATTTCCTCTCTCCCTAAAACTTCTGGTATGTCCCGCCCTCGGGAGCATGGAGTATTCCGCGGTAAGCCAACCTTGTCCGCTGCCTTTCAAAAAGGGGGGAACCCCCTCTTGAACCGATACGGTTATATGCACACGGGTATTACCCATTTCTATAAGGGCGGAACCTTCCGCATAGATATTTATCCCCCTTTGGATGCGAACGGGTCGGAGTTGCCAAGCGTCTCTGCCGTCTATCCTTTCCATTCCAAGGAATTAAGATGATAAGGCTATTACCCCGTCCCCTCACTCGGGGTCCAACCTAAAGCCTTTTAAAATTCCCTTTTATGGTCATCAAATTTGGAACCGACGGTTGGAGGGCCGTAATAGCCAAAGACTTTACCTTTGAAAATGTTTCCAAGGTAGCCTTAGCCCACGCGGAGGTCTTAAGAAGAAGAAACCTAAAAAGGGTTTTTATAGGATACGATAACCGCTTTTTATCGGAAAACTTTGCCAGGGAAGTTGCAACAATTTTTTACTCGGAGGGTTTTGAGGTAAACCTTCCTCCCAAGGCGGTTACAACTCCCTTGGTTTCTTGGGCGGTAAAACACCGCGGTTTTGACGGCGGGGTTATGATAACCGCCAGCCACAATCCCCCCGTTTACAACGGTTACAAAATAAAAGAAGGTTTCGGGGGAGCCGCAACCCCTGAGTTTATATCCGAGGTGGAAAGTTTTATAGGCAAAGTATCCCCCAAAGGTTCTATCCAAGAGGGCAGCCTCAAAGAGCAAGACTTTACCGAAGAATACATAAACGCGGTGAGGAACGGGGTTAATTTAGAAATTTTTAGGGAGAAGGTTATAAAGGTAGTTCACGACCCTATGTTCGGTTCATCCGCGGGATATCTGAGGAGGGCTTTGGAGAATACGAAGGTTACCGTTTGCGAAATTCACGCCTACCGAGACCCCTTGTTTGGAGGACGCGCTCCAGAGCCGGTAGAGAAATATGCCCGCCTTTTAATGGAAAAAGTTAGGGCGGAGGGGGCCTTTTGCGGAATTATGAACGACGGGGATGGCGACCGGGTAGCTCTTATAGATGAAAAGGGTAACTTCGTAAATTCCCAGCTGGTTTTCGCTTTGCTTATGCTCCACCTCCTTGAGAATAAAAAACTTAAAGGGGCTATTGTAAAAACGGTATCTACCACCTATTTGGCGGACCGTATAGCCAAACACTTAGGGGTGGAGCTTATAGAAACCCCCGTAGGTTTCAAACACATAAATGCGGTACTCCGCCAAAGGGAAGATGTAATTTTCGGAGGGGAAGAGAGCGGAGGTTACGGATTTCCCCAATTTACCCCCGAAAGAGACGGGCTTTTATCCGCATTAAATCTCCTTGAGTTGTTCCTACTCAAAGATAAAACCCCCTCCCAAATGGTTGAAGAGTTGTTCAAACGCTTCGGAAGGGCCTTCTACAAGAGGATAGACCTAACGGTGGAACCCAAACGGAAAGAGAAACTCAAGGAGTTTATAAAATCTCCCCCTACCTCTTTGGGCGGTCTAAAAGTTAGGGAGGTAAAAACGATAGACGGACTTAAACTCGTATTTGAAAACGATGGGTGGCTTCTCATTAGACCTTCGGGAACCGAACCCCTTTTGAGAATTTATTGCGAAATGCCGCAAGAAAAACTAAGGGACGAAGTTCTAAAAGAAGCCCAAAAACTCTTTTCCTAATTTTCTCCTTCTTTGCAATATTCCTTTAGCCAATCGGCGTAAAGGTGCAACATCTTTAGATAGCTCTTATACCTCTCGCAGGAAATTTCACCCCTCTTTAGGGCTTGCTTTACCTCGCACCCCTCTTCGTTTAAGTGTCGGCAATCGGAAAATTTGCATTTATACCTTAAAAACTCGGGAAAGTGAAGCCTCACCTCATCCTCTTTCATAAATTGCAAAGCCTCAACCTTTGAAAATCCCGGTGTGTCGCCTACAAAGGAGTTTTCCCCGAAGGGGATTAACTTTACCCCCGTTGTGGTGTGCCTTCCCCTCTCGGTTTTTTCGCTAACCTCTTGGGTTTTGAGTTTTAATCCCGTAAGGGCGGAAAGGAGGGAACTTTTTCCCACACCCGAAGGGCCCGCCAATATGCAAACCTGCCCCTTAAGGTAGTCCTTTAATTTGTTTATCCCTTCCCCGGTGTGGGCGGAAACTTTTAGAACGTCATAGCCCGCCGATTTATAAATCTCTTCCCAATATTGGAGTTTCTTTTTTCCCTCCTCACTCAGGAGGTCTATTTTGTTGAAAACTATTACCGTATCTAAACCGAGGTGGTCATATACCACCAAGAGGTTATCCAATAAAAAGTGTTGAAAGGGTGGGTGTTCAATCGTTTGAACAATTACCACGCGGTCTACGTTGGCAACGGGAGGGCGAACCAAAAGGTTTTTCCTATCCAAAATCTCTTCCACCGCAAAGGTTTGGGGATCTACTATTCTTCCCCTAACGCGGTCACCCGCATAAATTTTCGTCTTTTTTCTCACCTTTCCCAGGGGTATAGCCCTGTAGATTTTTTTTTCATCGGGAAGGTATACCCCCAATTTCTGTCCCGCTCTTTCGGAGATTATCCCTTCCTTTAGATCCTTTGCCATTTCTTATTAAATTTATGAACTCCCCGCAGAGTCAAATAAAGAAGGTGGAGGAATTTTTAAGCACATTAAGGGATTTTATGAAAAAAAGAGGTTACACCGAAGTTGTAACACCCTATTTGAGAACATACCCCAATTTGGACGACAACATATTTCCCCTATCGTGCGAGGTTGAAAGACCCTTCAGTGGAAGGGAAACCCTATACCTGCATACCTCCCCCGAGTATGCGATGAAAAAACTTTTAGCCCTTTACGGAAAAGATATATTCCAAATTTGTCACGTTTTTAGAAACTTGGAGGGGGGAAAACTAAACGATGTGGAATTTTTAATGTTGGAATACTACAAGGTGGGAAAGGATTACCGCTACCTAATGGAGGAATTGGAGGAGCTTTTAAAAGTCATATTTGGAGGGGAGATAGAATACAACGGCAAAAGGATCCCAACCCGTATAAAAAAAATCTCCTTAAAGGAGGCTTATAAAAAATACCTACGGCTGGATTTAGAACTTTTGCTAAGCGATACGGAGGCTTTTAAGAAACAACTGGGGGAAAAGGGTATAAACTTTAGTCCCGAAGAGGACGGGGAAACCCTCTTTTTCCGAACCTATGTGGAACTGGGAAAATTTCTCGGTTTTGACCAACCTACGGTGGTCTATTCCTTTCCCCAACCTTTCGGAGCTTTGGCTAAATGCAAAAACGGATGGTGTGAAAGATTTGAGCTCTACATTTTCGGTATAGAAATGGCCAACGCTTACACCGAGGTGGCCGATGAGGAGGAAATTAAAGGCCGCCTTTGGGAGGTTGCCAAAAAACTAAACCTACCTTTGGACGGAGAATTTATAAAATCCCACCGAAGGCTTCCCAAACTTTATTCGGGTATCTCCATAGGTTTAGACCGCCTCCTAATGCTCAAATTGGGGCTAAATTCCATCTTTGAACTCTACTATAGGGGGCTTTGAGTTTTTATGTTGCGGAACCGCAAACGGGACATATAATTCCCAAATTAATAACAAAAAGAATGGGAGGAATATAGATGGCTAAAGTTATCGGACACGCCCGTTTGGAGCAAATAGTTAGAAGGGCGGCGGGTATAGACCTGGACAAAAACAAAACCGCCCGCGTTATAGACATCGTAGAAAAAAAACTCTACGACCTACTTAAGGTGGGAGAAGAAAACGCCAAATACAACGATAGGCAGGTTATCTGGTTGTCCGACATCCCTCTAACGATGGGTTTTAGGGAATCCATGAAAAGGTTTAAAGAATTGGAAGAAGAAGTTCCTTTAGAGGATATACTCAAATTTTTGGCGAGCAAGCCCCCTTTGAAATACCCGTTGGAGGCGGAGCTTGAACAAAGACTACCCGAAATAGTGGGAACTCTTATCTACATAGTAGCCCGAATTTTAAAAGAGGTTTCCGAAGATAACCGCTACCCTTCGGAGGAAGAACTGGATAAAACCGAAAGGATTCTAAACCTCACCCTTTGATTTTTTTTCCTTTGCCCGTATATAGATATAGGAAGCCAAAATGTAAGAAGCGGAGAATAGGGTCATCGCCAATCCCGTAAAGAGTTGGTTAAAGTCATCCGCCTGTAGACCTTTGAAAATTAAAACAGTTCCCAAAAAGAAAAAGGTTATAAAGACAATCACGGTGGTGATAAACAAAGCCTCCACGAATTCTCTCAAAAAGAAACCAACCACACCGATTGCGAGCAGCAAAACCAATAGCTTTGACATCTGTAGGGAAATAATCTTACATTTCGGGAGGGTTTAGTTTTCCCTTTTCCACCAGCTTGGTGAGGGTATCTATTTCAAACTTCAACTTAGGAACCGTTTTGGTATCTAACCTCCGCGCGAGGTGTTTTCTTATAACTCCACCTAGGGAGTTCAACCTTTCCAAGGCTCTTTTCTCCTTTCCTTCGGGAAAGACGGTAATAAACACCACCGCATCCCTCAAATCTTTGGAAAGTTTTACCGCGGTAACGCTAATCCAACCCCACTCGGAGGGGTCTAATTTGTCCCTTAGAAGGGAGGAAATCTCTTCTTGGATAGCTTTGGAGAGACGTTCAAGCCTGATACCCATAATAGTAGAGTTTTACCTTATGCCCTTTGTAAATCCCCTCCGAGTGCAGTGGCACTTCGCCAAAAAGCTATACTCCGAGTGGAGCGACGACAACCCCAACCTTTTGAAGTTGGTCAAAGAGGTGAAAACCCCCACCTTGGTAATGAGGAAATCCAAACTACAAAAGAAGTTTAATGAGGTAAAAAGAGACTTTCACGGTTTCAATGTCTATTACGCGGTAAAAGCCAACGACGACGAGGAGGTTATAAAAACCTTTGCCGAGCTGGGGGCGGGTTTTGAGGTGGCGTCTACCTCTGAACTTCAAAAGGTTTTTAAGTTTGGGGTTTCCCCCGAAAGGGTTATTTCGAGCAATCCGGTAAAACCTTTGGAGTTTATAGACTTTTGTCTGACCGGCGGTGTGGACCGTTTTGCGGTGGACAGCTTTTCGGAAATAGATAAAATTTCCCGTTTTAGGAAAAGGGCAAGAATTTACGTTAGATTGGCGGTTCCAAATGTAGGAAGCGATTGGCCTCTTTCAAGGAAATTCGGGGTGGATACCGATACCGCGGTGGAAATTCTTGAATACGCCAACTCTAAAGGTTTAATTCCTTACGGGATTACCTTTCACGTAGGTTCCCAATGCAACAACTTACAAAACTGGTTTACCGCGATAAAAAGGGCGAAGGAGGTTTGGGAAAAAGCCCTTTCAAAGGGGATTAAACTCCAAATGCTGAATATCGGGGGAGGAATTCCAGCCCGCTATACGCGGGAAAGTCTATCGGTAAAGGAAATAGCGGATTACGTAAAGGGCCTTTTGAACAAATACTTCGGAATGAAAACCTTGGAACTGCAAATGGAACCGGGAAGGGGTCTTGTGGCGGAAGCGGGTATCTTGGTAACTTCGGTAGTAGGGAAGGCGGAGCGTTTTAAAGGTGAAAAGTGGATTTACATTGACGGAGGGGTATTCCACGGATTAGCTGAAACTTTGGGGGGAATACGTTACTCTTTCTACCTTCCCGATAGGGAGGAAAGGGAATTGGAATTCTTCACAGTAGGAGGTATTTCCTGCGATAGTATGGATATCGTTGGACAAAAGATAGCCCTTCCCAAAGGAATAGATGTGGGCGACCGCATTCTTATTCTAACCGCGGGGGCTTACACCACCGTATACGCTTCCTCCTTTAACGGTTTTCCCCCTCCCCGGGTGGTAACGGTTTTGTAGTTGCCTTTTCCCTTCTCTTTAATCGTTAACCTATATTACTTTTAGTATGGGACAAAATTTGCTAATCCTCTTTAAGGAAAGAATCTTCCGGGAAACCCTGGATGTGGGAATGGACTTGGCCGCCAAAACGGGAATGAAGGTAAAAATCTTTGCTCCGAAATTGGAGGAAGAGGTAAAAAAGCACCTTTCGGGTAAGGCGGAGTTGTTCTCCTACGAAGGAGACCCCAAGGAAATTATAGAAAGGGAAAATCCCTTTTTGGTCGTATTGCCCCGTCCAAAAATTGCTCCCATAGTTCACGCCTTTAAAAAACCTTGGTCGGAAAAAATTGCCGAAGGGGACGACAAACACAACTACCTGTTAGTCCAAGAAGGGGCAAAGGAGATAAAAAAAGTCCTTTTTTACGTGGACAGAGATCTTTCCTCCGAAAACTATATTAGGACGGTCTATGGATTATTAACCAAGTGGGGTGTTGATTTTAAATTTACAACCGTTTTTGACGAAAGATATTTCGAACTCCTGATAAAGAAGGAACATCCCGAAGAGGAAGCAAAGGAACTTTTGAGGAGGATGTTTGAGGATTACGTAAAAGCGGTGAGGGAAAGACTAAAAAAGATACTCGGTTTGGAAAAGATCGAGATACTTTCCCTTAAAGGTGAAGTTAGAAAAACCTTACCGTATTTTGCGAAAACCCACGGATATGACCTTTTGGTCTTGTCCCACGCCTATGAGGATAAAAACGAACTTATAGAGAATTCGGAAACTTCGGTGGCTATTTTCAAAAATTAGGAGGTAACCGCTATGGGGGAACACACGACACTGTTGCACCTTTTGGGGATAGATAGCCCCAAGGAACTTTATTGGTTCTCAATTCTGCTCTTTGTGGGAACCTACGCGATGATAATTTTGGAAAAATTCTTCCACCGCGTTCCCGCGGCACTTTTGGGGGGTTCGTTGGCGATATTCCTAGGTGTGGTAACTCCCGAGCAGGCTTGGGAATCTGTAGACCACAACACCATATTCCTGCTCATCGGAATGATGGTTATAGTCTCCGTCCTCATTGAAAGTGGTTTCTTCTCAATACTATCGAATTGGGCGCTTAGGGTTACCAGAGGTGACCCGATGAAAATTTTGTTGGTCTTTACCTTTATGACAGCCTTTCTATCCGCATTTTTGGATAACGTAACGACCGTTTTGTTTATGGTTCCCATACTTTTGCAAATGCTCGTAAAACTCAAGATAAATCCTATACCCTACATCATAGCAACCGTTTTGGCTTCCAACATAGGTGGAACCGCAACCCTTATAGGAGACCCCCCCAACATCATTATAGGTTCTTTGGGTAAGTTTACCTTTAACGACTTTTTGGTAAATCTCGCCCCCATTGTAATAATTACCCACATTTTTGGAACTATTACCTTCGTCCTCTATATGAAGAGGAGAGGTTACTTGGAAAGGAAGATTACCGACGAGAGAGAATTATCCCGAATAATAGAGGCCCAAAAGGCGGAATACGACATACCCCTAATGAGGAAAGGGCTTATAGTTTTCGGAATAACCCTTTTGCTCTTTTTCTTCCATCACCTCATAGGTTTGGAACCGGGAACGGTAGCCCTAACTATGGCATCGGTGTTACTCCTTTGGACTAGGCTAAATCCCGAAAAAGTTTTTGAAAGGGTGGAATGGGGAACCTTAATGTTCTTCCTCGGACTGTTTATAGTAATAGGTGGTTTGGAGGTTACCGGAGTTTTAGAAGATATCGCCCACTTTGTTGCAGGAGTCATAAAAGATGCCCTGAGCGGTATCTGGATTATAGGATTATTGTCCGCCTTTATGTCGGGTCTCGTGGATAACATCCCCTTCACCATGGCTATGTCCTATGTTCTATTAGATTTACAACAAACCGTTCCCTTTAACGTTGAACCCCTTTGGTGGGCTTTAGCTCTGGGAGCTTGCCTCGGCGGAAACATAACTATAATAGGTGCTTCCGCCAATATAGTTGCCGCGGGATTGGTAGAAAAAGAGGGTTACAAAATAGGTTTTTTTGACTTCGTTAAAATGGGAACACCCGTTGCGGTTGTCACCGTTTTAATAGCCCTCTTCCTGTTGTGGCTCAAATATCTAATCTTTGGAGTTTAATTAGCCCCTTTCTACTTCTCTTTTTTCCGTTTAAAATTCTGTTAAAAATTTAACTTGTGGTGCTAAAAAGGCTCTTAATCGTTGAAGACGAAAAGGAAACCGCGGAAAACTTAAAGAAACTTTGCGAATTTGAAGGCTTTTCGGTGGATACCGCCTACGACCTTAAAACCGCTGTGGATAAGTTTAAAAAGCACCGCTATCCCCTTGTTATCTTGGATTTAAAGCTTCCCGATGGGTGCGGGGTTGAATTGCTGGAATATGTAGACCCTTCAAAGACTAAAGTAATAGTTTTAACCGCCCACGGGACGGTGGAAACCGCGGTTTCCTCCCTTAAAAAGGGAGCCTTTGAATACCTTCAAAAGCCGATAAATTTCAAGGTTTTATTTAAGTATTTAAATAGAGCTTTAAACGAACTAGGTGCCTTCTCGGAAGAAGACCATCCAAACGAGGTGTTAAAAGAGCTTGTAGGAAATTCTCCCTTTGTGAGGAAACTGAGAGAAACCCTTCCTAAAATTGCAGCGGAGAATAAAAATGTTCTCATAAGGGGTGAGGAGGGAGTAGGCAAAACCTTTGTAGGAACGCTTATTCACAAACTTTCCCCCCGAAGGGAATTTAAATTGGTAAAGGTCGTAGTGGGAGGAAAAAGTGAACACAAACTGGAGGCGGAGCTTTTCGGTTCCACCCTGAAAGGTAAGGAAAAAATCGGCGCCTTTGAACTGGCCAACGGCGGAACGGTCATTTTAGTGGGGGTGGAAAATTTATCTCCCAGGTTGCAACAGAAATTAAACGAGGTTTTGGAAACCAAAAGCTTTTACTCCATAGGAGACGGTTTAAGGAAAAGATTTAATTCAAGGCTTGTAGCTACCACCTCCGCAAACCTCTACGAAATGGCAAAGGAGGGTAAGTTTAATCGGGACTTACTCTTTAAGCTCGGGCAAATAGATATAGAAATCCCCCCTTTGAGGGAAAGAAGAGAGGATATAATTCCTCTACTGGAATTTTACATAAACAAAATGGCGGAAGAAAAGGGGTATGAAAAACCCATTTTTTCCGAGGATGTTACCGAGTTTTTAAAAAGCTACCACTTTCCCGCCAACGTTAGGGAGCTAAAAAACCTTGCGGAAAGGTTGGTTTTACTGTTTAGGGGAAAAATCGTTAATATTTCAGACCTCAGCTTGGTTTCCCGAGAAAATAAAGAAAGCCTATTTGCACCGAATAAAACGTGGAGGGAAGCAAAAAGGGAATTTGAAAAGGAGTACCTAAAGAGGGCATTAATAGAGGAGGGTGGAAACATAAGAAGGGTTTCCGAAAGGATAAAGCTGGATATTTCTAATATTTATAGGAAGATAAAAGAATACGGATTGGAAAAATACGTAAAAAATAAATCCTAATGCGTTTGGGAATAGTCGGCGGGGGTGCCTGGGGATGTGCCCTCGCCCATGTTTTTTCTCAAAACCACGAGGTTTTGGTTTTTGACCGCGACCCGCAAAAGGTCAAACTGATAAATTCCTCCATTTATCCCGCCGATAGAACTCTAAAAATAGACCGCCGCGTGAGGGCTACCGAAAGTCTGGATGAACTGTTAGAGTTTGCAGAAGTTATTTTTATCTCCGTTCCAACCCAAGCGGTTAGGGAGGTTTTGAAAAACTTTCCCCCCGAGTTTAATAAGCCGGTTATCAATACCGCCAAGGGGGTTGAAATAAAGAGTTTTAAAACCCTCTCGGAGGTGGTTTCGGAAATTCTGCCGAGGGCGGAGTATTTTGTCCTTTCGGGGCCCTCCTTTGCGAGGGAAGTTGTTTGCGGAAAACCCACCGCGGTGGTTCTGGCCGGTTTCAATCACGAGTTGGGAAAGGAATTGCAAAAAACTCTAAATGTACCGAAGTTCCGAATATATTGGAATGACGATGTCAAAGGGGTAGAACTGGGAGGGGCTTTGAAAAATGTTATGGCTATAGCGGTTGGTATCTGCGACGGAATGGAAATGGGACACAACGCCCGTTCCGCCCTTATAACTCGGGGACTTAAAGAAATGGCTTTTTTGGGGGAAAATTTGGGGGCTAAGAGAGAAACCTTTTACGGGCTTAGCGGATTGGGAGATTTGGTTTTAACCGCTACGGGCGACCTCTCAAGAAACCGAAGGTTCGGTTTGGCTATTGGAAGGGGTAAAAAAATACCCCACGCCCTTCGGGAAATAGGAACCGTTGAAGGCTATCACACCGTTAAGGCGGTTTTCAACCTTTCCCAAAAAATGGGTTTGGAACTTCCCATTACGGAAACCGTTTATAGAGTTTTATATGAAAACTTCCCCCTTGAGGAGGCCATGAAAAACCTCTTAAATAGAACGCCCAAAGAGGAGTAAGCTAGAATTTTATGAGTTACTTGGTGAGTCTTTCCATCTTTCCCACCGACAAGGGGGAAAGTGTGTCCCAATACGTTTCTAAGGTGGTGAAACTGGTAAAAGAAAGCGGACACCCCTATCGTTTGACGCCTATGGCCACCATTGTGGAAGTTGAGGATATAAGGGAAGTTTTTAATCTAATGGAGAAAGCTTACAAAATCCTCCAAGAGGAAGGGTGTAACCGTATATACACCGTCATGACGGTGGACTACCGAAAGGGGAAAAGCAACCGCATAGAGCAAAAGGTCAAATCGGTGGAGGCCAAGATAGGAGAGGTAAACAAACTGTAACTTAAAAGTTTTCTTCCCCTTAAATTAATTCTCCTTATGATAGTAGTTTTCCTGGGGCCGCCGGGAGCGGGAAAAGGAACTCAAGCCCAGAGATTGGCGAGCGAAAAAGGTTTTATCCACATTTCAACCGGAGACCTCCTAAGGGAGGCGGTAAAACGGGGAACGCTTCTTGGTCTTAAGGCCAAAGAATACATGGATAGGGGAGAATTGGTTCCCGACGACCTAATCGTGGCAATGATAAAAGAAAAACTTCCCAAAGAAGGTAGGGTTATTCTGGACGGGTTTCCGAGAACGGTAAACCAAGCGCAGGCTTTGGACAAGATGCTTGAAGAAATTAACGATAAGGTTGAAAAGGTTATACTCTTTGAAGTTCCCGACGAAATAGTTATTGAACGCCTTTCGGGTAGGAGGATAGACCCCAAAACCGGTAAAGTTTACCATATAAAATACAACCCTCCCCCTAAAGGGTTAAAGGTTATTCAAAGGGACGACGATAGGGAGGAGGTTATAAAGAAACGTCTGGAGGTTTACAGGAAACAAACCCAACCCCTGGTGGATTATTACAGGCAAAAGGGTAACCTTGAGGTGGTAGATGCCTCCCAAAGTCCCGATGAGGTTTACAGAGAAATCCTAACCAAATTGGGGATTTCTTAATTAAAATCCTTTAAAAATGCAAAAAAGTGTTAAAATCGCCTACCTGCTTTGGTTTCTTTGCGGTTTATTTTTCGGGTGCCATAGGCTATACCTCAAAGAGGAAGGTTTTTGGCTATATCCCCTCTTTTGGTTTTTGAGCTTTTTCGGACTTTACTTGGGACCCGGGTTTTTCGTATTGCTTCTAGCCTTGGGATTCTGGTTATACGATGCCTACAAGATACCCCAATGGATAAAGGAGAAAAATCAAAGGGATTAGACCATCTCGGAAGCTTTATCCAGAATGTAGGGAGTTGCAAATGTTACTCCCAGAAATACGAGCGCAGCCAAGAGGTCTCCACCCAAGAAACTAAGAATTACAATTACGACCGCCAGAGTAGTCCAAATTAGACCTATAATTCCTGCTAAAATGGCTCCCATGATATCTACCTCCTTTTAAAGGATTTCGGGCTGATTAAATCCGCCCTAACTCCTACCTATTACATTTCTAGTTTAAGGTTTTAATTTTGTCAAGGGCCTTGGGGCGAAGGGTTTTAGCCCGTATAAAGAAAGGGAGAGTTTAAAAATCTAAATCTAAATCCCCTAAATCTACATCGGGAGTTTCGCCATCCTCCTCCAGAAAATCGGTAGGAAAGTCCTCTTCCTCGGTGGGGTCTTTGGGTTCAAAGAGGGAAAGCTTTTCTATAAAGTAGGTTTCCACAACTACACCCATAGGGCCTTGCCGTTGTTTTGCAATGATGACCTCCGCCTTTCCTTGGAGGTCGGGAGGGACTTCTTTCTTTTTTAGTTTTAAGTAGTATTCGGGGCGGTGGAGGAAAATTATAAGGTCGGCATCCTGCTCTATCTGTCCGCTTTCCCTTAAATCCGCCAACTGGGGGCGTTTATCACCCCTTTGTTCTACTTGGCGGGAAAGCTGGGCGAGGGCTATTACCGGGATGTTCAACTCTTTAGCCAACGCCTTTAAACTACGGGAAATTTCCGCAACCTCCTCTTGGCGGGAGGAGTATTTCCTTACACCCCTTATCAGTTGCAAATAGTCCACTATTAAAAGCTCTATTCCCTTCTCCTTTTTCATTCGCATTGCCTTTATACGGAGGTCGGTCGTGGAAAGACCTGCGCTGTCGTCTATATAGATGGGTAACTCCTGAAGTAGCTTAAAGCTCTCTTCCAAAACCTCCTTTTGTTCTTCCGTTAGTTTCCCCAGTCTAAGATCGTAAAGGGGTATATGGGATATAAATGACAAAAGACGGAGTGCCAATTGCTCTTTGGTCATTTCCAGGGAGAAAATTCCAACGGGCAAATTTTCTTTTTGGGCCACATATTTGGCAATGGAGAGGGCAAAACTAGTTTTGCCCATACCGGGACGACCGGCGATTATTATTAAGTCACCCCCGTGAAAGCCGGTCGTTAGCCTATCCAAATCGGGGAAACCGCTAGGAATACCGGTTATGTGGGACTTGGATTTGGAAAAACTCTCTATGGTTTCTTTGAGTCGGGGAACTACCTCCGCAAGGGAAACATAAGGGACAACTTCACCTTTGGTGGAAAGTTCAAAGGTTTTATCCAACAGAAGTTCCAAAAGTTCTTCGGGGTCCTTGTGGTCTTTGGAAAGTATTTCGTGGGCTATCTCTATCAGCTCCCTCTTTAGGGCATATTTCTTTAAAAGTTTGCAATACTCCCTTAAAATTTCCTGCGAGCGGACAAAACTCTCAGCATATCTCTCAAAGAGTTTTCCTTCCTCAATATAATCGGGAACTACGCGGTATTTCTTTAGTTCTTCCAGAATTAGGTCAAAGGTTAGCTTATTCCCCTTTTCGTTCCACGCCTTTAAAGCAACTTCAAAGATTTTTTGATTGATTACATCAAAAAAGTGGCTATCCCTTATGCCCTCCTCTAAAATGACCTCCAATTGGGAAGGTTCCAATAAAAGGGTTCCTATAATGGTGTCCTCTATTTGGGGGTTATAATTTATGCTTCCCTGCACAAGGGAAAAAAGTTTAATCTAAACGGAAAAGGGAGAAAGAGAGGTCAATCCTCTAGAGGTTTGTCCATAGCTACAAACCACTGCGGTGTCGCCCTGAAGATAACGGGAGACTTACATCTCCAGCAGTGGGGGTAGGAGTGTTTTATATCCTTTAGAGAGACGAGGGCGTTGTTCTCCTTGAGGAGTTCTATAACCCGATAATTGGCGGGCGAGCGGACGATTTGATAGTTTTCTTTATTTCTCCTTCCGGTTTCTTCAAAAACCCTAAGACCCCTTAAGGGGGGGATAACCTCGTGGGTATAGAAACCTTTATCATCCACGGGGGCAAAGGGTTCCAAACCAAACTTTACTCCCACCGCGTAGTCTTCGTTACCGTGTCCGGGGGCGGTGTGAACCAAACCTGTACCCGTATCCAAAGTAACGAACTCCGATGGGTAAATTTTGAACATATTTTCTACCGTTTGGGGTTTTAAAAATTCTTTTAAGAACTCTTTTGTGTTAAACGGATGGGAATATTCCAAACCTACGAGTTTCTGCCCTTTAACGGTTAAAAGGACTTCTCCTTGACCAAGCCCCGTTTCTTCAAGGAATTGTTTTAGCAATTCTTTTGCAACTATAAGAGTTTCTCCCTTTACCTTTACCAAAACATATAGGGCGGAGGGATTTACGGTTATAGCCAAGTTGGCGGGCAGTGTCCAAGGTGTGGTAGTCCATATAACGGCATAGACATTCTCCAAAGAAGCGGAGAGCCTTTCGGGGTTATTTATTTTGAATTTCACATAAATGGAGGGGTCTTTCTTTTCGCTATATTCAACTTCCGCCTCCGCTTCAGCGGTGGTGCAGAACATACACCAATAAACGGGTTTTTTACCCCTATAGACAATCCCCCTTTCAAATATACGCCCTAGTTCCCTAACCTCGGTAGCCTGATATTTTGGGTCCATAGTGAGATAAGGACTATCCCATTTTGCCAGTATGCCCAAACGTATAAAGTCCTCTTTTTGAACGTTTACCCAATGACCGGCGTATTCCCTGCACATTCTTCTAAATTCCGCTTTAGGAATGTCCTCTTTGCTTATACCCTTCTCCTTTAGTTGGTTTTCAACCTTTAACTCTATCGGTAACCCGTGACAGTCCCACCCCGGAACGTAGTCTATATCCTTACCCTGCATAAGTTCGTATTTGTTTATGATGTCCTTTAATATCTTGTTCAGTGCGTGTCCTATGTGTATAGCTCCGTTGGCGTAGGGAGGTCCGTCGTGGAGAACCCAAAGGGGTTTTCCCTTTCTAATTTCTTTTATTTTTTTGTATAACCCCTCCCACTGTTTAGCTATTTGGGGTTCCCTTTGAGGGAGATTCGCCTTCATAGGAAAATCGGTGCGGGGAAGATTGAGGGTATTCTTAAGATCCAATTTCTCTTTTTTTTCTTCCATCAAGGGTTAAGAATAATAGCCCCTTTTGGGCAGTAGCTTTGCAAGAAGTATGCCAACCAGAAAACCACCTATGTGGGCAAACCAAGCAACTCCACCCATAGCCGTAAAGGGTAGGAATAAAAGTCCGTTAATTATCTGATATAGAAACCACAATCCTATAAATACTATCGCAGGCCACTCTACAGGGACTAGAAAAATTCCTAGGGGAATGAAACCGAAAATCTTTGCCGTAGGGAATAAATACATATAAGCCCCCAAAACACCCGAGATAGCCCCCGAAGCCCCTATAAGGGGGATAAAGGGATTACCCACTGCAAAGGCGATAGACGCTTGTAGCAGAGCGGCACCTATACCGCTAATTACGTAAAAAACAAAATAGGTGAGATGTCCGAAACGGTCTTCAACATTATCTCCGAAAACCCAAAGATATAGCATATTTCCGATAATGTGAAGCCACCCCCCGTGGAGAAACATATGGGTAAATAAAGTCCAGGGTCTTTGCCAGAATTCCGCTGGAACAAACCCGTATTGGTAGATAAACTCGTCTAGGGCATAAGGCGGTAGCGTAATCTCGTAAATCCACACCGCTATGCAAAGGAGGATTATCAGGAGATTTACAAACGCAAAGCTTGAGGAAGGGTTTAAATCTCTTATCGGTATCATTTGGACACCCGCAGACCTCTCTTTGATGTAAAAAGAGGTATTATAAATAGAAAATTTTTTTTCCTATGAAAATAGGGGCTATTATCCAAGCGAGGGTTGGCTCCAGCAGATTAAGGGGTAAAGTTTTACTTAAACTCCCCTATGGAGAAAAAAAAACCGTTTTGGAGCATGTAATTGAGAGGGTTAAAAAGGCTAAAACCGTCGGTGAGGTGATAGTTGCCACAACCACCAACGGAGAAGACAACGAGATAGTCCACATAGCGGAAGGATTGGGCGTAAAAACCTTTAGAGGTTCGGAAAAAGATCTCCTTTCAAGGTATTACTACGCCGCCAAAAAATATGAGTTGGATATTGTTGTCAGAATAACCTCCGACTGCCCTTGTATAGACCCTACTATTATTGATAAAGCGGTGAAACACCATTTGGAGAACAATGCGGATTATACCCGCACGGTTGGGTTTCCGAGGGGCTTTGACGTAGAGGTTATCTCCTTTAAAGCCTTGGAAGTGGCACATAAAGAAGCCATAAGGGACTTTGAAAGGGAACATGTTTGTCCTTACATTTACAAGACTGCCCCCGAGAAGTTTAAAATTTCCTACCTTCACGCCGAAGAGGGGATTAATCACCCCGAAATAAGGGTTACCTTGGATACAGAAGAAGATTACGCCCTGCTTTGTTGTGTTTTTGACAAACTTTACGGAAAAAATCCTTTCTTTGGAGTTTACGAAGTGATGGAACTATTTAGGAAAAAGCCGTATCTGAAAATTATCAATAAGAGAGTGCGTCAGAAAAAGATTTTCTCAAACCTTAAGGAGGAACTTAAAGAGGCGATAAAAGTGTTACAACTTCAAGAGCTTACTAGGGCAAAGAAAATTTTAGAAGACCATTTAAAAAATATTTTTTAAGATAAATTGTAAATGCACGGAAGTGCGCTGGTCTTTATGATTCTCTTTTGGGCCCTGGTTTTGGGATTGGTGGTCTTCGTTTTTTGCAGACTTTACTGTCCAACTGAAAAAGCGTTAAACCACCCCCTTTCTAGGGAAAGGGGATTTAGCGAAGAACCCGACGAGGTTACCTGAATGTTTGTTTACGAAAGGAAGGTTCACTTTTACGAGACCGACGCCCAAGGGCTTCTTCACCATTCAAACTACTTTAGGATTTTTGAAGAAACGAGGGGAGAATTCTTAAGGAATCTGGGTTTTCCCTACTCCCAACTACGTCAAAGGGGTTATGAGGTCGTCCTCCTAGATGCCCAAGCCAAATACCTTAGACCGATTTTTTATGACGACCTTATTAGGGTGGAACTTAAATTGGATGAACTTACCAAGGTTAGGTTCTCTTTCTCCTATACAGTAACGGTGGGTAGCGAACTTAAAGCGAAAGGGAGGACAAGTCACTGCGTAGTAAAAAAGGGTAAGCCGGTAAGAATTCCAAAGGAACTATACGAGGTTCTATCCAAAAAATGCTTTAACAATTCTTTAACAGGGGGCGGCTAAAAATTTAAAGATATGGGAAAAATTGCTAAACAGCTTTTCTTCGGGCTTCTGGCGGGTGCAGCCCTTTTCACTCCTCCCCAAATTTCCCTTGCCGATGATTACGAGGAATTGGTAAACCTTCTTGAGGAGAAAAATCTATTAACCCCCGAAGAAGCGGAAGCTTTAATTAAAAAGCACAGGGAAAAATTGGCAAAGGGAAGTCTTTTGGATAAATCGGAAATAAAAAGGCTTAAAAAGTTGGTTCAGTTAAAAATTGGCGGAAAAGCATATTTGCACTACGACTATACGATAAATTCACCTGAAACTGAAAAAGACGATAAGGGAGAGTTTAAAGTTACCCGTGCTTACCTGGAAGTTAGAAAGTATTTTGGAAAAGGGAAAGATAACTACTTTAGAACCACCGTAGATGTTCACCAAAGCGACGACGGTTCCTACGTAGTAAGGCTTAAATACGCCTACCTCAACTGGAAGATTAATAATTTCCTCGCAACGGAAATAGGTATGGTTCACCGTCCCTGGATAGATTGGGAGCAGCACAACGGTTGGCTACACAGGGATGTGGAGAAAACTTTCATAGAAGACCGCGATGGAGCAAAACTATTAGGTTCCGCGGACGTGGGTATAACCCTAAAGGGTAAGGCGAATAATTTCGGCTACATGTTCGGAATTTACAACGGGGAAGGTTACCACGGTAAGGAAGACGACAAACATTTCGGAAAATCGGTAGAAGGAAGAATAAACTATACTTTTGGTCGATTGACCGCAGCCCTCCATATGGCGTATATGGATAACCAAAATAAAGCGGACAGATTTATAGTTCAACCGTGGATAGGCTTTAAAAATGAAGACTTTTTGGTGGCCTTCCAATACATATATAATAAAGAGAACAACCAAAACGCCCCCGACTACGTTAACACAGGTTTCTCCGTAAATGGAGACCTTCACCTAAAGAGATTTATAGGCCAACCTTTAACCCTCTTTGCAAGGTACGGCTATTGGAACTTCGATAAAGACGCGGAAGATAAAACTGACTACACGAAAGTGGATAGGTGGCAAGTCCTTCTGGGGGCGGCCTACGCTTGGAACAAATATATAAGGACTTCCTTAGCCTACAAACATGTGGGATACGATATACCGGCAAAAAATACGGAAAATGGCAAAGACTATAAAAACACTATAATGGCAGTCGTTCAGGTGAAATGGTAATTTCCCTTTCTCCCTTTAGGGTTTTTCCAAATTGGCCAAATCATCCAAAGAGGCGTTTAAAACTTTAACCTTTTCAAACCCCTTAGTCCTTAAGAAGGCATACGCCAATCCCGCCCTTATTTTACCGGGACAAAAAACCGCTATCAGCTTATCCTTAGGAAGTTCTCCCCAGCGGTCGGGAAGTTCGTTTAACGGAATGTGGATTGCGGGGACTATCTTAACAACGTTAGCCTCCTCTTTTGAACGGACATCCAGAATAATGGCCTTACCTTCTTTCCACGCTTGGTAAAACTCGGGGGCACCTATCTTAAGTTGGCTTGATAAAAATTCCTTGGTCTTTTGGCGGAGAATATCATCCAATGAAAGTACCTTCATTGTCTCCTCCAGAAAGTTGTTAGTTACTAACAACTAAACCAAATAGGGTAATTTTTCTACCGCTTAAGATGTCAAGAAACCTAAAACTACGACCTTTGATAGGTCATAACCGAAGCGGGCGAAAAATACAATAGTTAATTCCGCTATGGAATATACCACCCAGGTTTTTACGGTAAAAAGAATTCACAACATTAGGGATTTCTCTTACGAGGTAGAACTCTCCAAAGGTTTCTCTTTAACCGATTTAGTCCTCTATTTGAACGCCATTGGTAAAAATTCTTTCTTTTGGACGGAGGGCAAATATTTGCACGCCACCTCCGATGAAGACTGGCTAAATCTCCTACCCCAAGAGGTTAGGAAAGGAATAAAAGCAGTCGGGGAGGTAAAAAAGGGGTATCTAGCCCAATCGGAGCTTTCCCGATATACCGCCTTTGCCCTATTTACTGCGGACTTTAACAGGATTTTTTCCCCAAACTTTAAAGCCAATCCCCTTTTTAAAAGGTTAAAGAGGCGAACCAAAGAAGGTTGGAACCTAAGCGGATGGATGAAATTTTTGCACGAACTTTCGCTCAACTACAAGCTGGCAAGGGATGGTATTGAATACCAGATATGGCGGTGGTTAGCAATGGATCCCCAAGATGGGGGATACATAATTTTCGCCTTCAAGGGTGGAATTTCTATCAATAAGATCCTAAAGGAGATTTTGAAAAGATTTAACGCAAAAACCCTGAAAAAGTTTTTCGCCTTTAGGGTAAAGGGAACCCACAGAATTGGGCGGTTAAAAGAACTCAAAGGGGAGGAATTGACCCTAACCTTTGACGGTGCCTTTGAAAGCACCGTTCCCGCCGAAAGGGTTATTCCTATATTTATTCCTCCTCCCAATTGGGATTGGAGGGAAAAAGACCGAACCCAGCTTTTGAAACATCTAAGACTTAAACCCAAAGTAATTTGCACCTACGAGGAAATAATTACGGAGGTTATAAACAAACTTTTGGAACCTTACATGGTCCAAATTCAAAAAGCCGACCTCCGCGGGGAGAGGATAGAGACCTCTTCCTATGTAGTGGTAGACAAGCCGATAGAGGAAAATGGCGTCGGCGATTACATCCTTGAAGAGAGGAAGGTTTACAATGTTCCCTTTGAAAGTTTAAAACTCAACTTTGTTGACCTTTGCCTGAAGTTGGAGAAGAACAAGAAAATTCTAAGGGATGCGGAAAGCGACCTTTTGCAAAATCTAAAACTCTTTTTAAAGGATATAGGGGTTTCTATGGAAGTAAACAATCTAACTTTCGATAAAAAGTTAAAAAAGTTTGACTTAGAGATGGCAGAGGCGGTAATTCAATTCTTTGAAGAAAAGAGAGGTATTTTGGAAAGTGGGGACTTCAACTTGGTATTAATTCCCTTTGCGGAGTTTGTTACCGAAAACATTTACGCTCTACCATTGGTGGAAAGAATAAAGGAAACCTTAAACGGTTTAAACTACCACCTTCTAACCGACAGGGAGATAAAGGTCTTTTTCAAAACTCAAAAGGTTGCCACCAAAAGGAGAATTTTGTTGGAGCTCCTAAAAGAGATATTTAAGTCCAGAGGTGGGAGCCTATACATACTTGACGAACCTTTACCTTTTGGAAAGGTGGCAATTGAAACCGAAAAAGGTTTTGAACTATACAATCTCTTTGGGGAACTGCTGGGAATTGAAAAGGAATTTACCCCCGACGAGGGAGATTTGCTCGTAACCTTTAACCCCGAAAGGTTGGAAAAAAATGTAGTAGTCCTAGATGGGTGGGTAACCCCCTACGCCCTAAAGGGGGAGGGTAAAAATTGCCTATCCGCGGAAAGGGGGGTAGCCTTTCCCGTAAATGTTTCTAGCTCGGTGGTTGTTTTGACCAAGAAAACCCCCTACGATTATAAAACCGCTTTTGGAACAAAAATAGGAGATAATTTAGACACCGAGGAGGTTGAGAAAACCCTCATAAACCTCTCGAAGGTGGTAGACTTTCTATCCCTCCAAAAGTTTAGTCTTTAAAAACTCTATTTCCTCCCCCAGTTGGGGATTTTCCTTTTTCAGTTTTTCAATTTTTCTAATGGCGTAGAGTACACTGGTGTGGTCGGAAACTCCGAACATTTCACCAACCTTCGCAAGGGGAAGTCGGCAAACCTGGCGCGTTAAATAGATTGCTATTTGCCTAACAAGGGATATTTTTCTGTGGCGGGTCTTCTTTAGGATTTTGTTTTTGGAAACTCCGTAAAAGGCGGAAACCTCCTTTACGACCTCCACGGGGGAGACCAGTCGGGCTTTTTCCTCCGATGGTTTTAGGTTCAGACTCTCTTTGGCCTTCAGTTGGGTTATGAAACCCTCTATCTCCCTTACATTGTCGCCGGTATTTTGGGCTATGTAATCAATAATGTTTTGGTCTACAGGTAAACCGTAAATGATTAGTTTTTCTTTGATTATAGCCTTTTTGGTTATCTCGTCCAGTTTTAGTTCTACTACCAATCCCCCTTCAAAGCGGTTTATAAGCCTATCCATAACATCTTTCAGTTTTTTGGGATGTCTATCGCTGGCTATAACCAGCAATTTATTGTTCTGGTAGAGGTGGTTGAAAATGTTAAAAAACTCCAATTGGGTTCTCTCTTTTCCCGCCATAAATTGTATGTCGTCTATTAACAAAACATCTACGGTTTTGTAAAAATCCCTCAAATAACCGAGTGAGTTTTCCTTTATGGCGTTAACCACCTCTTCGGCAAAGTCTATAGAACTTCTGTAGATAACCTTAAAACCCCTTTCAAGGGCTTTGTTTCCCGTAGCCTGCAGAAGGTGCGTTTTTCCAACTCCAACCCTTCCGTAGATAAATATTGGGTTATAGGGAATACTCTTTTTGCGGAGGTTTTCAATAGCCACTTGGCACGCCCTTACCGCCAAGTGGTTGCCTTTACCTACTATAAAGTTTTTAAAGGTATATTTGGGGCTGAGTTCAAATATAACGTCCTCGGAAGGGGTTAAAACGAGCAAGGAAACCTGGAGTTTCCTCTTTACGCGGGGGTAGATTTCCTTCAAAAAGGCGAATTTACAATATTCGTCGGGAACCCGGACTACCACCTTATCTTCATACTCTTCCAGCTCCGCCCGCTCCACGACCTCTCGGAGGGCGGGGCTTTCCAGTTCGCGGTAAATCTCCCTCAATTTTTCCAAAACGCTATCCAGTAGTCCGGGCATGGCTAGAAATACCTAAACTCCAGTCTGTAAATTTTACCCCCTCGCTTAAAGAGGAAGGGGTTTTTATAACCGCTAACCGCAAGGGGTGTTCCTCGGCTATCTACCGCAAATCCTTGGAGGGCATCCTCAAATTCAAAACCTCTTAAGGTTTTCGTTTCGTAAAAACCTTTGGTGTTCTCACCCACAAAAACGAGCCTTCCCCCTTTGAATTTCAAGACTTTTTCCCCAAAAAGGGGAACTATCTTTTCGGTAAGGTTTTGGGCAACCAAAAAGCCTTTAAAACCGAAAAGTTGAACTTCCACCGGCGGAGGGGGGAAGTAGAGTTTCCTAAAGGAGGTATCGCCTACAACACTGGGAATGTCCACCGCGGTGTAGGATTTTCCAAACTCGCCCTCTATATCCATAAGGTGGGAAAAACCCTCTTTCGGGTTACCCCTGTAAATTTTTAAAGTCCCTCCCGCATCTATAAACGTGAGCCTATCGTCGGAGGTTAAAAGGGCTGTATCGGCCCTAAATCCTGTGGGAAAGTATAGATTTTCTCCCACCGAAACCTGTCCACCCGAAAGGTCTACTTTGTAAACCTTTCCGAAAACTCCGTTTTTAAGCTCTTGGGCAACAATTAAAGCTCTATCTTCCTTTATCAATACCCCGAAAAGGTAGGGAAGCTCTTTTTGGATTATTACGGGATTGGTCCCCACCAGCTTGGCGACAAATGAAACCGGCTCCACATCGGAGGTTACCACATTGCCGAACAGGTATACAGTGTTATTTAGCTTTATTAGGCGTAATCCTACCAAAGTTCCTACGGGAACGGGTAAATCGGAAAGGTGGGTTAGCGTGTCACCGATTCGCTGATAAAGGGTTACCTTTTCGGGGAAGGCTACCGCCACCAGGTTGAGTTTACCCATTGCCACCGCATCTACAGCTACGGGGATTTCTTTAAAATCCCTAAGCTCGTAAGGTTTGAGAACAATATTTAAGTCCCTAAACGACACCTTTACCGGTGCGTAGGCAAAACTCGGAAGTTCTTTTTCAAGAAAATACACCTCCCTTCCATTGAAAAGAACTTCAAAACCGTTGGAGGTTTCCTCTATAGTCCACCTACAGGGTATTTCTTGCTTTTTCCAGACCAAAGGGAGTTTATTTTGAAGCTTCTCGTAAACCGTTTTGGATCCGCTGAAGCATATCGCGGAGTAATCCAATTTACATATGTCGCCAATTTTTACCCCTTTATCTTCGCTAACCTTAACCAGGGAGTTTTCCTTAAAACTTTGAAAAATTTGGCCTTTGGCGGTTTGGGATACGATTACAAACTTTTTCTTACCCGTTAGGGGATTTTCAATATAAGTTCCCCTGTATACGGCGACGGGAAATCCCTTCCTAAAAAATGGTAAACCTTTGTCGCAAACGTATAGAGAGTTTTCCGATTTGGCTACTATAACCCCTTTGGTTTCAAAAAATTTTTCAAGTTGGGCGAGGTCTCCTCCGAAACCCGCCAGGTAAGGGAGGACTAAGAAAAGAACTCCGCGGGTTAACTTCATAAAAAATAATTGTCCTTTTTATGGAAATTTTGGAAAGAGTTTTCTTTTTTGTTCTAATAGGTGTCATCTTTTTAACCTTAATGGTCTATTTCTCCTTTGTCACCCAGATGCTAAGCGGTGTTTTTTTTAGTAAATTGCGTGAGAGTTTGCTAAACGACCCATCCCTTTGGAAAAGTGAGGATGCGGCAAAGTTTGTTAAAAACTATATAACTTCTTCCGATAAAAATAAAGCGGAGGGTAAAAATGATAAATCCTATCGGCGGGGGAGGGATAAATTTTCAAAGAAGCTACGAAAGGGCTACAAAGTCTGGAACTAAGGGGGGAAAGGAAACGATAACCGATGATGGCGTGTTTATAGATCTACCCAATGGGGAAAATCCTTTGAGGGAAACGGCGGAGGATAGGGTTGAAAGGTTAAAAAAGCTAATAAGTGAAGGTAACTACCCCCTGGACCGCTCCAAGTTGGCGGAAAAAATTTTGGATTTTTTAACCGATGGAAGATAAGCTACTTCTCGGTCTCCTTTACTTGGACAAAAAGTTTAAAACCCCCACCGATATAGAGGAACTCCTTCCCCACATAGAGTTAGTATTAAAGCTTGCCTCCCAAAGGGAGAGTTTCAGCGGGGAAGAGG
>DTXZ01000005.1 GCA_012962155.1 Aquificales bacterium | reverse complement strand
TGGAAGATATCTCTCTAGGAGGTTTTAAACTGAAACTTTCCCAAAAAGATTTTCAAGTGCTAAAAGAAAACTTTAAGGATGGAAGCGTAGCTATTATTGCCATATTCCGATTTTTGGAAACCGAAGAAGAGCGTTTGAAAGCCAAAGCAATACCGGTTAGGTTTAACGAAGAAAACCACACCGTGGGTTTTGTTTTTACTTTTAGCTTCGACAATAGGAATGTTTTAAATATTTATGAACAAGTTTTAAAGATTGAAAAAGAAAAGGATTAAATATCAAGGTTTCTAACCTCTTTGGCGTATTTGGCTATAAAACGCTTACGGGGTTCTACATTTTCCCCCATTAAAATTGAAAAGATTTCATCCGCCTCCGCGGCATCTTCAATAGTTACACGCATAAGTCTTCTCGTTTTGGGGTTCATAGTGGTTTCCCAAAGTTGTTCGGGATTCATCTCTCCCAACCCTTTGTATCTCTGAATTTCCAAAGTACCCTTTGCGGCGGCCATAATTTTTTCCTTTATTTCCCCGAAATGGGTTATTTCTGTGGTTTTCCCGCCTACCTCAAAGTTTAAGGGGAATTTTATGTTCTTTGCCTCTTTGCAAAGAACTTCATAGGCCACACTATCCACCAAGTCGCTGTTTATCTCATAAACATCGTAGGTATCCTTATCTACCGCCACTATTTTGTAAAGATCTTTATCCTCTTCCTTTGAAATTTCAAAAGAAAAGCTTTCACCCAAAGCTTGTTTTAAAACTTCCAATTGACTTTTAATGTAGTTTCTATCCCCCATCTTTTCTATTTTCAAACAGAGTTTTATTACCGCATTTAGTAGTTCTTCGTTGGAAATTTTTACTTTTAAACTTCTATAGGCCTCCCCCAATTCTTCCAACCGGTTTAGGAAGAATAGAAGCTCTTCCCCCGTAAGGGTTTTTCCATTTGCGAGATGCAGTTTTCCGTTTTTGTATATTACTTCCTCCTTTAGGAACTTTTCCAATTCTTCATCGTCTTTAATGTAGAAATCTTTTTTACCCTTTCGCACTCTGTAAAGGGGAGGAAGGGCAATATAAATATGTCCGTTTTCTATAAGAGGTTTCATAAAACGGAAGAAAAAGGTTAAAAGAAGGGTTCTTATGTGGGAACCGTCGGTATCCGCGTCGGTCATTATGATTACCTTGTGGTAGCGGAGGTTTTTCAGATTTATAGCGTCTCCTATTCCGCAACCCAAAGCGGCAGTTATAGCCTTTATTTCCTCGTTGGAAAGAACTTTGTCCAGTCTAACCTTTTCAACGTTAATAATCTTACCCCTTAGCGGTAAAATAGCCTGCGTTCTTCTATCCCTACCCTGTTTTGCACTTCCTCCCGCACTATCCCCCTCCACCAAAAATAGCTCGCACTTGGAAGGGTCTTTCTCCGAACAATCCGCCAACTTGCCCGGCAGGGTTGTATCCTCTAAGGGGGATTTTCTCCGAATTAAATCTTTAGCCTTTTGTGCCGCTTTCCTAGCCAAAGCCGCTTCTATAGCTTTTTCCACTATTGCGCGAAGTATGTCCCTATGTTTATCAAAAAAGTTTACAAGATATTCATATACTACACTTTCGGTAATTCTCTTTACCTCGGGATTACCGAGCTTACCCTTGGTCTGTCCTTCAAATTGGGGGTTGGGAACTTTAACCGAAACCACCGCCACCAAGCCTTCCCTGAGGTCTTCTCCGGTAAAGCTTTCCTTTAATTCCTTTGTAAGTTTTAGACTATCTACAACTCTATTGACCGCTTTGGTCAAGCCGCTTCTAAACCCGCTTACGTGGGTTCCCCCATCAACCGTTTTTATATTGTTTACAAAACTTTCTATAAGTTCGCGGTAATCCCTAACATATTGAAAAGCGATATCTACTAGGACATTGTCCTTTTCACCTTGAAGCCGTATTACTTTGTTAAAAAGGGGCTCTTTTATCTCCGCCAGATGGCGAACCAATTCCTCTATACCTTTGTCAAATTTGTATTCTACCTCCTTTTTTAACCTTTCGTCTATAAGCCTAAAACGAACACCGGGGTTCAAATAGGCGAGTTCCCTAACCCGTCGGTCTACTATGTCAAATTTAAATTTTTTGTTTCCGAATATTTCGGGGTCGGGTTTAAAGGTAACCTTTGTTCCCGTTTTTTTTGTCTTTCCCACAACCTCCAAAGGGGTAACCGGTTTCCCCCTGCGGTACTCCTGCCTGTAAATTTTTCCATCTCTATAAACTTCTACTATTAGCCACTCGGAAAGGGCATTGACTACCGAAGCACCAACCCCGTGGAGTCCTCCCGAATATTTGTAAGCTTTTTTTTCAAACTTTCCACCCGCACCCAAAACGGTAAAAACAACTTCTACGGTAGGTTTCCCAACCTTGGGATGAATATCAACGGGAATACCCCTTCCGTCGTCTATTACCGTGGCGGAGTTATCGGGGTGAAGGATTACCGTTATATTTTTCGCATACCCCGCCATAGCCTCGTCTACCGCGTTGTCAAGGATTTCCCATAGTAGGTGGTGCATTCCCCTTTCGCCGGTATCTCCTATATACATTGCGGGGCGAAGCCTTACATGTTCCAAGCCTGAAACAACCTTTATCGCATCCGCTCCGTATCCATTTTTGGAATTTTGAGGCATAGAGGTTTATTCTACCACAGATTGAGTTATGTAAATATTATTTGTGGGCCGGAGGGCTTAGTTGAGAAAAAGAAACTTAAAAAGGAATGTAATTACTTTTGTCAACCGCGGGGTTGAAGTTTCTTATAAAACGGTAGGCGTAAGGAATGGCGGATATTAAGTCGGTGGCGCGTACACTTTCGGTATCTTTATTTTTCTCGGCGATTTCACCCGCGATGGAGTGTAAGCTTACACCTAGCAGAAGTGCTTCTTTTATAGGCATTTTGCCTATAAGGGCCCCCAAAATACCCGATAGAACGTCTCCGACCCCCCCTTTAGCCATAGCGGGTGTTCCCCTTACGTTAACAAAGGCTTCCCCTTCGGGGGTTGCTATAACCGTTCTTGCCGATTTTAAAACAACATAACAGTTGTTCTCAACCGCAAATTGGCGTGCCACTTCAATCTGGTTGGTAATTATTTCACCCCTGTAAAGACCCGTTAATCTTTGCATCTCTCCCACATGGGGGGTTAAAACCGCAGGAATTTTTCTCTCCTTTAGAAGTTGTTTACCCTTCTTACCCATATCCGCGAGATTGTTTAATCCATCCGCATCTATCACGATGGGTTTATCCCACCTCGTTAAAAAGTCCTTCAGGAGTTCCTGTCCCCCTTTGTAACGCCCCATTCCGGGACCTAAAACGAGAGAAGTAAACCTTTTGTAGTCATCAGTTTCAAAAATAAAATCCCCTAATAGGGGATGTAAAAATCCCTTCTCCTCCTCGGGGAGTGGTTTGGACATTTCCTCAACAAGAGTCTGCTCTACTATGGGGTTTAAACTTTCCGCCACTCCGACGGTTACCAATCCCGCACCCGCCTCGGTAGCCGCCTTGGCGGACATTATAACCGCTCCGGTAAAGCCGGGACTACCCCCCAAAATAAAAACGTGACCCTCCTTGTTTTTATAGGTATAGGGAAGCCTTTTGGGGATAAGGTGTTTTAGTTTGTTGACCTCTATGAGTTCGGTTTTTATATTCTCCGCCAAGAGGTCTACCGGTATCGATATGTCTCTAACCAATACTTTTCCGCAGTAAGAGGCGGAAGGGTATAAAACCTGTCCGTATTTGGGTAGAGCAAAAGTTACGGTCAAATCCGCCTTAACAACCGGTTCAACGACCTCTCCGCTATCGGAGGAGATTCCACTGGGAATGTCCACCGCCAATATCGGTTTTCCCGAATCGTTTACCTTCCTTATAACCTCCGCCCACCTACCCGCGACGGGGGGAGTAAATCCCGTTCCAAAAATGGCGTCTATAATGAGGTCAAACTCCTTTAGGTCTGGAAGTTCTTTTGTAAACTTAATCCCAACTTGGAAAGCGATTTTATATTGCACTTTGCAGTCTTCTTTTAGTTGGTTCTCTTCATACGGGAGGTAAACGGTTACATCCAAACGGTTTCTTATTTTTAAAATTCTTCCCGCGGCGATACCGTCTCCCCCGTTGTTTCCTTTGCCGGCAACCACTAAAATTCTTTTTACATTGGGAAAAAAGCGAATTGCCGCATCCGCCACACCCCTTGCGGCGTTTTCCATTAAAACCAAGGAGGGAATTCCTATACCCTCTATCGTTTTGGAATCCAATTCCTGCATTTGTTTGGCTGTGACCAATTTCATAGAAATTTATTGTCTAATAGGTTGTCCCGCGAAAGCGGTTGGTATAATATATTAATTCCCGGTAGGGGGCGTAGCTCAACTGGATAGAGCGCGGGACTACGGATCCCGAGGTTGCGGGTTCGACTCCCGCCGCCCTCGCCATTAATAGTATCTACTTAATGGAATCCGAAAAAATTTATGAGAAAGCTTTAGACCTGTATCTATCGGGCGATTTATTGGAAGCCTTGGTGCATTTGGAGGAATTTTTAACCAGGTCTCCCAACCACCCCTACGCCCTTTACAATACGGGAAAAATCCACTACGAATTGGGAGGTAAAGAGCTCGCGCGGGCTTACCTGGAAGCGGCTATAAAGCAAAAACCCGACTTTAAGGAGGCTATAAGACTTTTAGCCGATCTCTATACGGAAAGGGGTAACTTAGAGCGAGCGCTGGAGCTTTACCACCAACTGGTAAAACTCAACCCTTCTGCGGAAATTTTCAACAATTTGGGCTACCTTTACCAGAGGAAGGGTGATCACAAAAAGGCTATTAGATATTTTAATAAAGCGATAGAGCTAAACCCCCGCTTGGCGGAGGCCTATTACAACAAAGCCCTATCATTAAAGAAATTGGGAGAACTGGAGAAAGCCTTAAAGTGGTATAACAGAGCTATAGAATTAAACCCCAATGATGCAGACTTTTATTACAACCGCGGTATTGTGAAAAAACTTTTGGGAGACCTTAAAGGTGCCAAGGAGGATTTTGAAAAGGCTATAGAGTTAAACCCCTCCTTTGTAAGGGCATACAACAATTTGGGAAATATCTATTACGCCTGGGGGGAAAAGGAAAATGCGCTCCAAATGTATAAAAAAGCTTTGGAGCTAAACCCCAACTATTTGGATGCGATTATGAATACCGCCTTGGTGCTTAGAGAGAATGGAAATTGCGAGGAAGCGGTCAAATGGTACGATAAAGCCCTTTCGCTTTCGCCAAACAATGCGGAAGCCCTTATAGACAAGGGTATCTGCCTAAAAGAGCTTGGAAAGTTTGAGGAGGCACAAAAGTGCTACAAAAGGGTTATACAAGTAGACCCATCTTTTAAAGCGTTGGCTCTTTACAATTTGGCATGCCTTTACAACATTCTTGGTAAAAAGGAAACCGCTAAAAAACTTCTGGAGGAAAGCTTTAAATTGGACCCCACCCTTCGGGAATATGCCAAAGGTGACCCCGAAATAAAAGACCTTGTCTAACAAAACCTTTTAAGTTCCTGGTTAAATCTATACATAAGTCCCCTAACCTGTTTTTCCGTTTCCTCCAAACTTTTGGAGTTATCTATGACGAAATCCGCCAAAGTTTTTTTTACCTCTATATCCATTTGCCGTTCCCAACGGCGGTTGAAATCTTCTTCACTCATCCCCCTTTGCATAGCCCTTCTCTTGGCAACCTCCTTTGGGGCGTATACCAAAATGGTGTAATGAAATCTATTTTGGTTCTTATTTTCAAAAATCAAAGCGGCTTCTAAAACGCATATACCGCCTTCACGGGTACAAAATTTTTCAAACTCCTCATACACGAGGGGGTGTAAAAGTTCTTCCAACCATTTTAGGAGTGGTCTATCTTTAAACACCCTTTCTGCAACTTTTTTTCTATCAACCTTTCCCTCTATGGTCAGAATGTCCCTTCCTAACGTTTGGAGAAGTTTTTCCTTTATATCTTTTCTCTCCAAAAGTTGGTGGACCACTTTGTCCGCATCCAAAACTTTTGCTCCGTATTTTTCCATTAATTTGGCTACGGTGGACTTTCCCGTCCCTAAATTTCCCGTTAAGCCTATTTTCAAATGAAGTTTGTTCATCTAATTCTCTCCGAAACTTGCCACTTTTAGTTAGTATAATTTTTAGCGGATAGGCTTTTTTATACTTCACACAAGGGGGATTATAGATGCAAAAAGCTTTCTCTTTCTCCGAGGAAGAGAAGAAATTTTTTGATATATACCAAGAGCTTCTGATTAAGTATTATAACCAACCTCAAAAATTAAATTTCTTTTTGGAATTAAAGGCTTTGGAATTGGGTATCGATGACCTCCATAAAGTTATTGGAAAAATTCATGAGTTTTTGAGGAACTATATTTTTTTTAAAAGTAAGCGGGGAGAGTTGGAGGAGATTTTAGAAATTAATCCCCAGCTTTTGAACGTTTTGAGAAAGTATCCCTACTTTGCCGAGTATAAGGTTATCTTTTCCTTTCCATCTTCAGCCATTTACAGAGGTTTTAAGTGGAGAAATCCTCTGTTAATAGCGGGAGGAAATGACGGTAAGGTTAGAATATGGAAATACCGAGAGGGTAACTTTCACTTTATCGGAGAAATAGGAGATGATGTCGGTAAATTCCCCGCATATGAGGTTTACAAATTACACCTTTTTTACGCGGTAGGTTCAAAACTAAATGTTTATTATCTCCCTAGTGGGAAACTTGTTAAAAGTTTAGATACGGGGAAACCGGTATCTGCCCTTAATTTGGAGGATAACAATCTCTACCTCTTTAAAAGGGTTGGAAATATTGCGATAAAACAGAGTTTGAACTTAATAGAAGGAGAGATAATTTTTGGACCCGCCGATCCTATGGCTCCTTCGCAAGTGGAAAGTGGAGAAACCGATACAGTTGCCGTTGAAAGGAAGTTGCTAAAAATCAAAGGGGGGAAAATCCTTTTATTTAAAGGCAAAACCGAAGAGGAAAAGATAGATTTTGAAAAAGGAGAAATTTATGAAATAGGTTACCCTGTAAACGATATTTTGCCGTTGAAGGGGAAGCTCTTACTCGGAGTCGACGGCTCCGCTCCCCTCATATTAAATCTGGAAAACGGACAGATTGAAAATAGACTGAATTTACCAATAAACCACACCTATAGGGTGAAAAAAAATCCCGTTAGGGAGGAAATCGCCTGCTCCCACACTCAAAACCTTATTACCATTTGTGATTTAAATACCTTGCAACCTGTAAAGGTATTGGAAGGTTACTCTATAGACGTTATGGCTCTTGACTATTCACCCGACGGGAAATATTTGGCGGGAGCGGGTGAAGGTAGGGATGTAAATATTTGGGATACCGAAAATTGGAAAATGGTAAAAGATTTGGAGCTTCCGGCAGAGGGTATAACCGCCCTTAAATTCTCCCCCGATGGAAAATACCTTGCGGTCGGTGCGGGTGGCGATATATATCTGGTAGAAACCGAAAATTGGAGCGTTCAAAAGGTTCTCTCCTACCATGAGGGGCTAATAGCCGACTTAAACTTTGTTGGTGAAAATTTGGTCTCCGCGGGATGGGATGGAAAGGCCCTCTTTTGGAATACCCAAAGCGGAGAAGTTGAAAAAATAATAGAAAGCTCGGAAGATAGAATTTGGAGGGTTCTACCCTTTGAAGGTGGAAAATTCTTGGCTATTGCGGATTGGAATGGAAAAATTTCTATATATAAAACCGACGATTGGTCCCTCGCTGCAACCTTCCCGGTAGATAGCCATCCCACCGCTTTGGCGGTAGATAAAGAAAGACTCTACATAGGGAAAAAGGACGGAAAAGTTCACACCGTTAGGCTGGAAAGGGAAGAAACTGTATCCCCCGAAGGGGTTACTGAATTATCGCTTGACCCTTCCGAAAGGGTAGTAGGAATTTCCACCTTCGGGGGCAATGTTTTGGCCTACACCGAAAAAGGAAATCTTTGTATTTGGAATCCCAACGGAGAAAGGGTTTTCTTTGCCAAAGTAGAAGGAGAACTAAAGGAAACCGAAAACTTAAGGGAACCCCGCTTGAAAATGAAAGTTGTGAAAAAGACCTATGTGGTGAGAAAGAAGGATTACTTCTTTGGCGGTAAGGGATGGGAAGAGTTAGTTTCGGTAATTAAAGAATTGGAACCCGTAGAAAACAAATCCCCCTTCTTAAAGGAAATTACAAAGAGGGAACTTATAGAGGAACTTTAAGTTAGCCCTCTCTCTTTTTGCCCTTGGCCCACCACTTGAGGTAAGCTTCTATAAAGCCATCTATTTCTCCGTCCATAACCCTATCCACTTGGGTTTCCTCATATCCTGTTCTCAAATCCTTTACCAGTTGATAGGGAGTGAAAACGTAAGACCTTATTTGGTGTCCCCAACCTATCTCCGTTTTTTCACCTTCGTATTGTTTTCTTTTTTCTTCCAACTTTTGGAGTTCCAACTGATAGAGTTTAGCTTTTAGTATTTTTAAAGCTTTCTGCCTGTTCTGGAATTGGGAGCGTTCATCTTGACACTGAACCACTATACCGGTGGGAATGTGGGTTATTCTTACCGCCGTATCGGTGGTATTTACGTATTGTCCACCGGCGCCACTGGCCCTAAAGGTTTCTATTTTTAAGTCTTCGGGACGTATTTCTATTTCTATTTCTTCGTCTATTTCGGGAACGACCTGAACCGAAGCAAAAGAGGTGTGCCTACGTTTGTTTGCGTCAAAGGGCGAAATTCTAACCAGACGGTGGACACCGCCTTCCCCCCTCAAATACCCGTAGGCGTAAGGTCCCTTTACGTGGAGGGTAACGCTCTTTATACCGGCCACATCGTCGGGGGTTATATCCACAACTTCCACGGTAAACCCTTGCCTTTGAGCCCAACGGGTATACATCCTCATAAGCATTTGAGCCCAATCGCAGGCTTCCGTTCCACCCGCACCGGCCTGAATGGTTAAAAAAGCATTTTTAGAATCCATTTCACCGCTGAGATAGGTTTTTACTTCCAATTTGTTAATTTCTTTTTGAAGGTTTTTTAATTCTTCTTCCACCAAAGCCAAATTCTCTAAATCGGTATCCTCGGTTTCCTCCAAAATTTCCGAAAGTCCCTCAAGGGAACTTTTTATTTCCTCAAACCTTTTAAGCGTTTCTTCCAAATGTTTCCTCTTTTGAAGAACTTCCTTGGCCCTCTTTTGGTCCTCCCAAAAATTGGGAGCCGACATCTTTTTATCCAACTCTCGAAGTTCCCTTTTTAAAGACTCCACATCAAGGGTTTGTTCTATATCTTTAAACCTCTCTTTGAGTTCTTCTAAAAGCTCTTCCAATTCATGTTTCATAAGATTTAAATCCTATAAGCCGGGTGAAAAATAAATTGAAAGACTAACAAGTTAAACTTCCCATCCTTATTCCCTATCTTACCTTTTTCTCACCCGATCTATTAATTCTTTAATTTTTACAGGTTTAAAGTCTATCTTTTCAACACTAGCATTTATTAGGAGCGGATTATTAAGCTCCTTAGAATGGATATGTCCATGAATATTTAAATTGCAGTTTAATTTCTCAAAAACCTTTTTCAGTTCTTCGGTTACGGGTGATACTTCCCCTTCCGGGGGATATATGGGATAGTGGGAGAAAAGGATTTTATACTCCCCTATCGTTTTTACAATTCCGTTGGCCAATCTATGGTGGGTTTTTAGGTAGGTTATCTGGTTGTTCCTAACTATCCAAACTGTCCCGTCTGAAATTACAAATTCAAATAAATCCTTATATACGCTTATATCTTTTGCATCGTGATTTCCTATTATAAGTATCTTTTTCCCATTCATAAAGAGAGCATACTCCGCATAAAGGTGGGGCTTGAAGGCAAAGTCTCCTAAGTGTAATACCAAATCTGTTTCCCTTACAACGGAATTCCACCTATCGATAAGCCAATCTTCGTGGGAAGGAGCACCTTCTTCCAAATATTTCCTTCTCAATGGTTCGTACTTTATTATGTTGTTATGAAACAAGTGGGTATCTCCTATAACATAGGTATTTTCATTGATTTTTCTGAGCATCTCCACTTGATTATAAGATTTAAATTCTATGACTGTAAAGGTGGCGGTATCGGGTGCACTCGGTAGAATGGGAAGGAGAATTATAAACCTCGCCCTCCAAGATCCCGAAATAGCCCTATGCGGTGCATTGGAAAGCGAAGAAAAGGCAAAACGTTTTAATAACCTCGGAGAGGCTCTGAAGGAAGAAAGTCTAAAGGGAGTTCCCCTAACGGCGGAGGCTCAGGAAGTTTTAAAAAATTGCGATGTTTTAATTGAATTTTCCAACTCAACGGAGGGGGCCTTGGAACATACCCAAACCGCGGTAAATTTGGGTAAAAAAGTTGTTATAGGAACTACGGGCTTTTCCAAGGAACAACTTCAAAAGTTAGAAAAACTGGCAAAAGAGGGAACGGTTCTATTTTCTCCCAATATGAGCCTGGGAGTTAATCTACTATTTAGGTTGGTTCAAATCGCGACCCAAGTACTTAAAGATAAGGATTTTGATATAGAAATTGGTGAGATTCACCACCGCTTTAAAAAAGATGCACCTTCGGGAACCGCTATGAAATTGGCTCAAATTGTAGCCAAAGAACTCGGCGTTGATTTGGAAAAAGCGGTGGTATTCGGAAGAAAGGGACACTACGAAAGGGCTAAGAATGACATAGGAATTATGACTTTCAGGGGTGGAGATGTAGTCGGAGAACATACCGTCTATTTCTTCGGATTTGGAGAAAGGTTGGAACTTACCCACCGCGCAACGAACAGGGATATATTCGCAAAGGGAGCTTTGGTTGCCGCAAAATGGATAGCGGATAAAAAACCGGGAAAACTCTACAATATGTTTGATGTACTCGGGCTTTAGGTTTTAATTTTATTTTCCAATGGCGGAAAAGAGACTCCACGCTTTCATATCGGGAAGGGTTCAAGGGGTGGGGTTTAGATACTTTACCGAGCAACGGGCTAACGTTTACGGAATTACCGGTTGGGTGAGAAACTTACCCGACGGAAGGGTTGAAGTGGTTGCGGAAGGTGACGAAATTTTACTCAAGGAATTTTTAGAAGACCTAAAAAAGGGACCCCCGCTGGCGCGGGTGGACAAAATAGAAGTTAATTGGGATGAACCCACGGGGGAATTTTTGGAATTTTATATTCGCAGGGATTTTTAAATCTCCCTTATAAGCTTCCTCAATTCGTCAACACTAAGCCACCAATCGTTTCGGTCGCTTCTAAAAATAAAACCTTCGGGTAGACTTTCAAATTCCCTCCATTTGTGGATATTTTTTGTTTCAAATTCAAACTGGGGTAAAACCACAAAATAGGTTCTACCGTTATCGGCTTTAACCTTTACCGAGTGCATACTTTCCTCCTCCGAAAGGAGGGTTTCGTGTAATTTTTCTCCCGGGCGGATACCGATAATCTTATACCCACAGCAAGGACATATAGCCTTTGCCAAATCTACCACCTTCATACTAGGAAGGTAGGGAACAAATATTTCTCCTCCTACACTTTCCCTTAAGGCAAAAAGAACTGTTTCTACACCTTCTTCAAGGGTTATCCAGAAACGGGTCATTCTTTCATCAGTTATTGGAAGAACCTTCTCTCCTTTTTTTACCAATTCCTTAAAGAAGGGAATAACACTCCCCCTACTTCCCACAACGTTTCCGTATCTAACCACCGCAAATATGGTTTCCTTTGAACCGGTATAGGCATTGGCGGCAATAAAGAGTTTTTCCATTGCCAGTTTTGTCGCCCCGTAAAGGTTTACGGGATTGACCGCTTTATCGGTTGATAGGGCTATAACCTTTTTAACTCCCTGATCTATTGCCGCATTTATTATATTCTGGGCTCCGTAGATATTGGTTTTGACCGCCTCGGAGGGGTTGTATTCCAAAATGGGAACATGCTTTAAAGCCGCCGCGTGTATAACGTAATCAACCCCTTCAAAAGCCCTGTAAAGCCTCTCTTTATCCCTTATGTCTCCCAAGAAAAATCTCAAGTTCGGATAATTTTCTTTGGGAAATTTCCTCTGCATTTGGTAATGTTTAAATTCGTCTCTACTAAAGACTATTACCTTTTTAGGCTTAAATCTTGTAAGAAGTGTTTTTACGAACTTCTTACCGAAGGAACCCGTTCCCCCTGTTACCAGTACGGTTTTCCCTTCAAGAATATCGACCATTTTTCGTTAGACCTCCCTCAAAAACATAAAAAGTTCAAATAGCAGATAGTAAGTTGCGGAAATCCTATTCTGGTTTCTATCAAAGTGAAATACCCTCTTGAAGGTTACCGTTTTTTTCTTAAAGGATATACCGAAGTAGGTTAAACCCACCGGTTTGGTTTCGGTCCCCCCCGAGGGTCCCGCTATACCGGTGGTGGAAATTCCTATGTCGGTTCCCAAAAGTTTTTTTACCCCTTCCGCCATCTCCTTTGCGGTTTGGGCGCTTACCGCACCCCATTTATCCAAAGTTTCCCGTTTAACCCCCAAAAGTTTTTCCTTTACCTCATTGGAATAGGCTACAACCGAACCGATAAAGTATTCGCTACTGCCAGGCACGTTAACCAAAGAGGAAGCGACCATTCCGCCGGTGCAACTTTCCGCCGTAGCCAAGGTTAAACCTTTATCCCTTAGGAGTTTTCCTACAACCTCCTCCAGATTTTCACCCCGGCAGGTGTAAAAATTTTCTTCCCCCAAAGGTGGCTTTTCCAAAACTACCAACTCCCTTTCATTTACAAAAAACTTTCCACCCAAAGGTTTTTTAGGCGGATATTCCAATGGATAAGTTTTAAATAAGGATATTTTCTCCTCAAAAATTTCATTTAAGGCCGACCAATTCCTACACGAAAGGGGTAAAACTATCTTCGTATAACCTCTTAGGGTTTCAACGGAAACCCTTTCTATAAAGGGAGATATAACAATTTGGTTTTCTTCTCTCGCTAAAATATCCTCAAGAGGTGAATTTTCAAACTTGACCGAATTAATTTTCCAAGAAATTAGGGTAAAAAGCCTAAAAATTGGGTCTAGCGTGGCGGGGGAGGGAAAGGTATTTAGAAAGTAGACGATAAAACCCATAGTAATTATGTTAATTTTCTTTCCGCCAAAAGGGCGGTACAGATAACGGTAATCCCTTCGGAGTAACCCAATCCCTCGGTGGTCTTCCCTTTTAGGTTTATTCTTTCCTCCGCTATTTCCAATAGTTTGGATAGGTTTTCTCTAATCCTCTCTTTATGGGGAGAAATTTTAGGTTTATCGCAAATAATAACACAATCGATATTAGCTATTTCAAACCTCTTAGCCTTTAGTAGCTTAAGGGCGGTCTTCAAAAAGAGGAAGCTGTCGGCGTCCTTATAGCGGGGGTCTTTGGGAGGAAAGAGCTGACCTATATCCTTTTCCCCTATTGCTCCCAAAAGGGCATCGGTTATAGCGTGAAGCAAAACATCGGCGTCGGAATGCCCCTTCAAACAAAGTTCCTTCGTTAAAACTACTCCTCCCAACTTTAGAGGTTTCCCTTCGCACTCTCCGAAGGGATGACTGTCAAAACCCAACCCTATGCGGAACATCAAAAACTATTTTCACCCCGGGTGATATATTTTCTGCCTATGTTCAAAATAGAGTTTGCAAATTTTAAAGATTGGGATATGTCCCGTTGGCTTAGATTTATAGCGGGTTCCGTTTTACTTTTTGTAACTTTAGTCGGAATTTTACCCTCTCGGGATGTTCTTTGGGTTTGGAAGGTTTTCTTAATTTTTATGGCTTTAAACCAAATTCAATCCGCCTTTACCAATTGGTGTCCCGTAATGGATTTACTTAGAGCCTTAAAGGTTAAAGAGTGTAAGTGTTAAACCTTTTTAATTGTCCTTTTTCATAACCCCCTGTTAAAATTGCCCCTCGGAGGTGCGGTAAATTGCACAGACCTATAAAGTCTTGGGAAAACCTTCCCCTACCCCCTGAGGAACTGGAACGAAAAAGGGAAAAACTTCAAGAGTTGTTCGGCGAAGTCTTAACAACCCTAGGTTTTGACTGGAAAAGGGACCCAAATATGGTGGATACCCCGAAAAGAATAGCCAAAATGTTTCTTGAGTTTACCGAAGGTAACTTTACCCCAATGCCTTCCATAACGGTTTTTGACCTGAGCGAAATGGAAAAAGATAGGGTAGTGGGCAATATCCCCGTTTTTGTAGGCCCTATAGAGATAAAATCCCTCTGTTCGCACCACTTTTTACCGATTATGGGTAACGTTTACTTTGAATATATTCCCGAGAGTAAAGTTTTGGGGCTTTCTAAAATTCCCCGTATAATAAAATGGCTCGCCCGCCGCCCCATAATCCAGGAGTTGTTTACCAGACAGATAGTTAAAACCTTTTTGGAAATATTAAACAACGTAAAAGGAATAGCGGTTTATGTAAAGGCTAAACATATGTGTATGACCGTGCGGGGTGTAAACGAAAGCAACGCCTACATGATTACCGAAGCCTTTTACGGGCTTTACAAAGAAAACGAAGAATTAAGGGCGAACTTTTTGAGAAAGATTAAAGAATAGACCCTCAAACGGTTAAACTAAATCCTTGCGGGAGGTTTGGAATGGAAACCGCTACTATAAGGGGTTCGGTTATAGCGCTTATTACCCCCTTTAGAAACAACGGAAAAGAGGTGGACTACGAAAGTTTAAAAAGGTTAATTGATTACCAGATAAAAAACGGCACCGACGCCCTTCTCGTTTGCGGAACGACGGGAGAAAGTCCCACCTTAACCTACGAGGAACATAAAGAGGTTATAAAAGGTGCGGTAGAATATGTGGGCGGCAGGGTTCCCGTTATAGCGGGGACGGGGGCCAATTCTCTTCACGAGGCTCTAGAACTCACCGCTTATGCAAAAGAGGTGGGAGCAGATGCTGCGCTGGTGGTGGTACCCTATTACAACAAACCCAATCAAGAGGGTCTTTATCACCACTACAAAACCCTGGCCAAGGAGGTAGATATTCCCATTATCGTCTACAACATTCCCGGTAGAACTTGCAGGGAATTGGAAGTTTCCACCCTTGCGAGGCTAAGGGAGGAATGTCCTAACATAATAGGTTCAAAAGAAAGCGTGGGCAACTTAGACCGTATTTCGGAACTCAAAAACACGCTGGGAGAGGATTTTATAATTCTTTCGGGAGACGACAGCCTTACCCTGCCGATGATGGCACTGGGAGCGGATGGCGTCGTATCGGTAGCCAACCATATTTTCCCAAAGGAAGTTAAGGAGATGGTTTCCAAGGCCCTTGAGGGGGACTTTAAAACCGCCCGTAAACTCCACTATAAACTTTTCCCCCTCTTTAAGGCACTCTTTATAGATACCAATCCAATACCGGTGAAAACCGCGGTCTGGATGTTGGGACTTATAGAGGAAAAATCTTTCCGTTTGCCCCTCTATCCGATGTCGGAAGAAAAAGAGAGAAAACTTAGAGAGGTTTTAAAATCTTACGGACTAAATTTAGTCCATTGATATTTTCCTCCCTTTTAGGTTTTTCCGAAAATTAAAAACCTATGGAATGCATTTCCCATCTAACTCCCAACTACGCAAGGCTTCCGGTAAAGTTCGTAAGGGGAGAAGGTGCAAGGCTATACGACGAAGAGGGAAAGGAATATATAGACCTATTATCGGGAATAGGTGTAAATTCTTTAGGTTACGCCCACCCCAAGCTTACCAAAGCGGTGTGCGAGCAGGCAAGTAAGTTAATCCACATTTCTAACCTCTTTGAGGTTCCCTACCAAGAGGAGTTGGCTCAAAAGTTGGTGGAAACCTCTTACGGAAGGGGTAAAGGAAAAGTCTTTTTCGCTAACAGCGGTGCGGAGGCCAACGAAGCCCTTATAAAGCTTATAAGGAAATATTGGAGAGACCGCGGAGAGGATAGATACGAAATTATCACCTTTAAAGGGTCTTTTCACGGTAGAACCTACGGAAGTTTATCCGCAACTGGACAACCCAAACTACAAGAGGGTTTTGAACCTATTTTACCCGGCTTTGTTTATGCCAAATTTAACGATATAGAGAGTGTTAAAAAACTTATTTCGGAAAAAACCGCAGCTATCCTTTTGGAGGTTATCCAAGGGGAGGGAGGGGTAAATCCCGCCCAAGGAGCTTTTATGGAAGCGTTATACAGGCTAACCCGCAAAGCGGGAATACTTTTGGCCATAGACGAGGTTCAAACGGGTAACGGCAGAACGGGTAAATATTGGGGTTTTCAGCATTATGGAATTGTTCCAGATCTGTTTTCAACAGCCAAAGGTTTGGGGGGAGGTATCCCCGTAGGGGCTTTGGTTGCAAAAAGCGAAATAGCGGAAAGCCTTACCGCGGGCAGCCACGGTTCAACCTTTGGGGGAAACCCTTTGGCCATGAGGGCCGGATTGGTCGTTTATGAAGAACTGGAAAATGGCCTTTTAAACCACGTAACCCGCGTAGGGGAGTTCTTTAAAGAAGGTCTCAAATCCTTGGGGGTTGGAAAGGTTAAAGGCAAAGGCCTAATGTTGGGACTGGAATTAGACAAGCCTTGTAAGGATTTGGTTTTAAAGGGTGTACAAAAGGGGGTGGTATTCAATTGTACCGCCCAGAGGGTGTTAAGGTTTTTACCCCCGCTCGTTATAACCCAAGAGGAACTGGAAAGGGCATTGGAAATTCTAAAGGAAATCCTCCTTTAGTTTTCCTATTGGTTACTCCCCTATAAGGGTTACTATTAGTTTCCGCCTACGGGGGCCGTCAAATTCCGCAAAAAATATCGCCTCCCAAGTTCCCAATAGGAGTTTTCCATCCGACACGGGAATTACGCGGGAGTTTCCGATTATCGCACTTTTTATGTGGGCTGCAGAATTTCCCTCTATGTGTTTGTAATTGGGGTCTTCCCACTGTATAAGGCTGTTCAGCTTGTAGGCTATATCTTTAACCACATCGGGGTCGGCCCCTTCGTTTATAAAGACCGCCGCGGTGGTATGGGGAACGTAAATTACACAAAGTCCGCTTTTTATACCCGAATCCATTACAAAAGTTTTAACCAAGGGAGTGACATTGACAAAATCGGTGTGGGAGGAGGTGGAAATTTCAAAAATCTTTGTACGTATAGAACTTCCCATAACTAAATAACCTTAAGGGGTTGTCAAGGGTTGGGGTATATTCAAAAAGGGCGATACATTGATTTGAACTATTTTCCAACGGTAGTGTTTCCAGGCATCCACATCGGGATGTTTTAGACAAACGTAACGCTCCGTTCCGTCTCCATCCTTTAGGGTGTCAATTAGGAGTTTATCCGCACCGCATTGGGCGGTATTGCACACCTCGTCGTGCAAAGCGCAGTAATCGTAATCGGGGTCGGGGGAATAGGAAGCCTGAACCAAAAGGTAAACCTTTGCCATCTTCAGTTGTTTAGCCATGGCACCGTTTACCCCATCGGGGTCTGAAGTCATCTCGTTAGTTGGGAGATAATTTACCCAACGGTCTATAACCGTATCGTTATCCGTATCCAATCCAAACCAAATATCCCAATCGGCCACGCATGAGATTATCTGTTTACAGAAATTTCCATCGCCGATAGGAATATCGCCCTTATAAGTGAAACTCCTGTAAAGAATTTTAGTCCCCAAATTTTTACAGGCTGTGGGATAAGAAGCCCCCGAAGAAGAAGAACTACCGTTGGGGGTATATAGAAACCACGCTATAGCTGTACAATCTTGATTTTCACAACAGGCCCTATTAGTAGGACTGGAACATATATCATCCTCTACAACGGGATACAAAACATAAAAAGGATTCCTGTCCAACGAACAACTGCAGGTATCGGTTTTTAAATAGAGGCGGTTGTAATCCAAAAAAATACAACGGTATTTGGAAGGAACTTTTACGCTTTTATAAACAAGTTCATTGTTATTACAGATTTCAAAACCGGCGGATGGAACATCTCCAGACCTTGTGGTCCTATAGATATTGGAAGTTTCCCTTATTAGGAGAAGTTTTAAATCGGAAATACCCTTGTTTTGGGCTATCTCACATGCGTCCACCGAAGGGTTGTAGGTTCCATTACAGTAACTGATTACCGGTCTGGTTTCATTTACCGAGATTCCATATCCCGCATGTTTGAGGTCAAAAATTAACCAATCGACATTAAATGCTAGTTCTACCTCCTTTTTGGTTTCACCTACGGAGGTGCTTAAGGAGGAAAGGACTTTTACGAGTGCCCAAAAGGCCAAAGCACCAACGGTTAAAAGCAAGACGATAACCAATAAAAGTTCTATTAGGGTAAAACCTTTTTTGGACATCAAACGATAATACTAAAGCACTACTCGTAACCTTTTTCTTTCATAACCTCCGAAAGGTATTTTCGATAAATAAAATTCCAATCTTCGCTGCCTATAAGAATTCCCCTCTTTTGGGATTCCTCTTCCGCCCTCCTTTGGGCTTCCCTCTCAATAGTTTTTTGTTCCCCTACCGCCTCCTTTAAAATTGCGGAAATTCTTTTCCTGATGTTGTAAGGTTCGTCGTATATCTCTATATCGTCGTCTTCCATAATCCAATCCATGATGCGTTTGGCTATTTGGTTCATCCTCTCAAAGGGGTTGAGGTTTATATTCCTTTCCTCCGCCAGTTTTTTCTTTATAATTGCCACCGCCTTAGTGCTGTCCAATCCGGTTTCGTCCAAAAGGTGAAGGTTTTCTTTTAAAACCCTTTTGGCGTCTTCCGCAAGCTGTTTTTCCTCCTCTTGGGCTTTAACAAAAATTTCCCTCACCTTTAGGACAAATTTATCCCTATCTACCTCTACCGTGTTGGTTTCTATAAGCTGTTGCACCAAACGGTTTATAGCCTTTTCCAAAATTTTGGGGTGTATTTTCATCTTTTGGGCTCTCCAAGTGTTATTTTTTTAGCACCAAAGACATAAGAACTTCGTAAATCTCCCTTTCCTTTTCTATTTCTTCCAACTCTTCCAGGGTTTTTGCGGCGGCTAATTTTTTCACCAGCTCTTCATACTTTTTCTTAACCTCACCGGGATCTATTTCTCCAATGGGGGTGGCCTCTTCCGCAAGGATATTTACCTTTTTGGGGGTTACCTCTACAAATCCCTCCGTTACAAAAAAACCCTCTTCTTTATTTCCATTGAAGAATACAAGCCCGGGTTTTAGAGAGGATATCAGATGCATGTGGTTTTCCAAAACTCCGATTTCTCCTTCCTCGGTGGGGATATTTACCAGTTCAACCTCTCCGCTGTATGCGTATCCCTTGGGGGTAACTATCTCAACCTTTATCATAAGAAAACCAATTATAAACTCCCACTTAAATACGCTGAGTGAGAAATTAAGGTAGAACAAAGGAAGCAACCCCCAAAGCAGAGAGGTAAACAAGCAAACAAATGAAATTTCTCCAGCCACTTAATTC
>DTXZ01000004.1 GCA_012962155.1 Aquificales bacterium | reverse complement strand
GTCATTCCATTGAAATTCTTTCCAATTCCTTTAAACTTATACTTTCTATAAGCGGGCGTGGCGGAACTGGCAGACGCGGCGGATTTAAAATCCGCTGGCCGTAAGGCCGTCCGGGTTCGACTCCCGGCGCCCGCACCAACTCTGACAAAAGAACCTAGGACACTTACTCTATAATATAAAAGTTATGGAAAGGCCAAATTTAGTTGCTATTTTTTGCTGCGGTATATTTGTAAGTGGTGGAATAACAAATGCGGTTCAGGTTTTACCTTCTTGCGATGACGGTGGATATCTCCTCTTCCAGGATGAAGAAGCTTGCTTCAAATCTGAAATCCAAAAAGAACAAAAAACTTCAAAAGAAAATCGGCTACCGGTAGATGAGTTTTCTAAAGAGGCTCCAAAGGCTGAAAATCTTTCAACTAAAGGGATTAAACAGGACAAAACGGTTGTTAAAAGAACAGAAACCACTTACACCGATTGGGGACCTTATAAGGAAAAATCTCCCCAAGAGCTACTCCAGATTATTAAATCTTTGATTAAAGAAAAATCTCCCGTAGTAAGTTACCCTCAAAATGCTCCTGTAGGATGCTGTTACGGTAAATTGGTTAAACCTCCTACATATAAGAAAATTACAGTAAAATATATTAAAGAGGATGGCGGTTTAAAAGTAAAAATAAAGGAAGCCCAGTTTAAAGAAATTGAGAAAAAAATCCTTGTAAGACCCCCCTATCATAAAATAGAGGTAATTCCTCCTAAGTATGAAGTAAAAACGGAAAAAATTCTTCTTGCTCCCTCCAGACCTATATGGACTTACGAAAATGGAGTGTACTGTAAAGTAGAAGTTCCCGCAGAATATATAACCGTAACGAGAAAAGTTTTAGTTGAACCTCCCAAGTGTAAGAAAATACTGGTTCCCGCGGAGTATAAGATTATAAAAATTAAAGAGTTGGTTAGGGATGCAACCTGTACGAAAGAGCCTATGCCTCCCAAATACGATGTAAAGAGCAAAACCTTTATGGTCAAAGGGCCCGAAGTTATATGGGATGCTATTCTCTGTGACGTTAACCTCAAACCGGAAGAAATCAAGATTATTCAAAGGAAGCTTAAAGAGTTGGGTTATTACAAGGGAACTATTAATGGAAAACTTGACGAGGACACCATGGCGGCGGTTGTTAAATTCCAAGTTGACCACAACTTGCCCGCCGGAAACATCTCCATTGAAACCCTTCAAGCTATGGGCTTAAATAATTTAGCTAAAAATTACGAGATTTGTGAAGTCAAAAATCTAAAGTAAATTTCCTATTTCCAATCTCTTTATCTTCCCTTTTAAGGGAATCCTATATACCATTTCCTCTAAAAAGGCGGTTTTATCGGTAAAGTAAAGTCTTATTTCGTTTTTACCTCCAAAGTTTAAAATAGGTTTTAGTTTTTGGGCCAAAGGTTTGGCACTATTTACTATCCCCCAGTGGGGGAATAGCTTTTTTATTGAATACTCCAAAAGTGGATAATGGGTACAACCGAGTAGTAGGGTATCTATTTTTTCTTTCCACTCCCAAAGGTAGTGTTTCAAAACTTCAAAGACCACCTTTCCGTCGGTGAGACCTTCTTCAACGAGAGGAACCAAAAGGGGGGTTGGTTTTTGAAAAATTTCCAAAGAGGGATTTAAAAATTCCAACCTTTCTAGGTAAACGTTGCTTTCTACCGTTGCCGGGGTTCCAATTATTCCAACGCTACTTTTGGCTGTAACGGAAACAACATCCACCGCCGGAGTTATAACCTCAAATATTTTCAAAAAGGGAAATTCTTTTTTTAAAGATTCGGTGGCTTTTGCACTGGCGGTGTTGCAAGCTATTACCAAAACATCTATTCCAAATTTCAAAAGAAAGCGGGCGCATTCCAAAGAATACTCCACGATAGTTTCGTCGGAACGAATTCCGTAAGGAACGCGGGCGGTATCTCCCAAGTAAAAAAACTTTACTCCCGAAGAAACCTTAGTCAGTTCGGAAAGAACGGTAAGACCGCCCAATCCCGAATCAAAAACTCCAACTTTTAAAGTATGGAAAGGCTTACTTTCCATTATTAAAATAGAGAGTTTTAACAAAAAACCTTTTTTGCCAGGAGGAAAGCATGGCTCAGAGAGCTATCAGAGAGTTTGACGCCAAAAGAATCTTAGCTAAAAACTGGAAAGACTACTTCGGCGGCGAATTTGAGTACGACTTTAAAAGCATATTAATAACCCCCGAAACCGATTTGGATAAAATTCCCGAGGAACACCCTTGGGTTAAGGAAACCCCTTTGGTTGCAAAACCCGACATGCTCTTTGGAAAAAGGGGGAAACTCGGTTTGGTTCTTTACAAGATAAACACCCCCGGAGACGTTACTTGGGAGGACGTCAAAAAATGGATTAAAGAAAAAATGGGGGAAGAGATAGAAATAAAGGGTGTAAAGGGGAAACTTACCCACTTTATAGTTGAACCTTTCATTCCCCACGAGCAAAAGGAGGAGTATTACGTGGCAATGACACTCTCCGAACAAGGTGATAAGATTTTTATGTCCGCATTCGGTGGTATAGAGGTAGAGGAAAACTGGGATAAGGTTAAAGAAGTAACTATTCCCATTCTGGCAAGTGAAGAGGAAGCTTTCAAACTAATAGAGGAAAATATTCCCGAAGAAATAGAGGATAAAAAAAATTACACAGAATTTGTTAAAAGGCTCTATAAATACTTTAAAGACCTCCACTTTGCATACTTGGAGATTAACCCCTTAGTGTTAAAGGACAACAAGGTATTCCCCCTTGATATGGTTGCAAGATTGGACGACACCGCCCAATTCGTTGCAGGAAGAAAATGGGGGGATGTAACCTTCCCCGCGGGGTTCGGTAGGGAACTGACCCCCGAAGAGAAATACATTAAAGAACTAGACGAAAAATCCGGTGCTTCCCTGAAGCTTACCGTTCTCAATCCCGAAGGTAGGGTATGGCTCCTAATTGCGGGTGGAGGTGCATCGGTTGTTTACTCCGATACCGTAGCTGACCTGGGATTTGTTAAAGAATTGGCAAACTACGGGGAATATTCCGGAAACCCTTCCCGAACGGAAACTAGAGAATACGTTAAAACCCTCTTTGACCTTATGACCCGACAAAAACACAAATCCGGCAAACCAAAAATACTAATCATCGGTGGGGCTATAGCAAACTTTACCGACGTAGCCAAAACCTTTGACGGAATTATAGACGCAATGAAGGAATACGCGGACAAACTAAAAGAGGTTGGTGTAAAAATCTACGTAAGAAGGGGGGGGCCCAACTACGAAATAGGTCTCGCAAGAATTAAAAAGGCGGCGGAAGAATTGGGCCTTCCAATAGAGGTTTACGGTCCCGAAACCCACATGACCGCTATAGTTAAAAAAGCTCTCGTAGACGATGAAAAGGCGGAAAGCTCTTCTTAATTCGTTCACTTTTTTCTTTTATATACTTAGCTAAAAATTGCGGAGGTCTAAAATATGGCAAAACCCGAATATCTTTTGTTTGACAGGAATACAAAGGCAATCTTTTGGAACCTCAACCCTAATGCAATTCAGAGGATGCTTGATTACGACTACCTCGTGGGTAGAAGCCCCTCTATCGTGGCAATAGTCGCCCCCACCCAAAATAGAAAATTTGAAAAATTCTTTTACGGAACCGGTGAAATTTTGATACCTATCTACAGGTCTAGCCAAGAGGCGGCAGAGGCTCATCCCGAAGCCGATGTTCTAGTAAACTTCGCATCCTTTAGAACCGCTTACAAGGTTACTATGGAAGCGCTTGACATTCCCACTATAAGGACTGTAGCTATAACGGCGGAGGGAATCCCCGAAAGATTCGCCCTCGAAATGAGGGAAAAGGCTAAGTCTCTGGGTAAATGGATTATAGGCCCCGCTACCGTCGGTGGAATAGCGGCGGGAGCTTTCAGAATAGGTAACGCGGGGGGAACCCTTCAAAACATCGTAAAGGCGAAACTCCACCGTCCCGGAAGCGTTGGACTTGTTACCCGCTCGGGGGGACTGTTTAACGAGCTTGCCAATGTTATCGCAAGAAACGCAAACGGTATTGTTGAAGGTATTGCGATAGGTGGTGACCGATTCCCCGGAAGCGATTTCTTAGACCATCTGCTTAGGTTCCAGGAAAACCCCCAAATCAAATTTATGATAATGCTCGGAGAGGTTGGTGGAGAACTGGAATACAAAGTTGCGGATGCTATAGCCAGCGGGAAAATAACCAAACCAGTTATCGCCTGGTGTATCGGAACCATTGCCAAACATTTCGGTGGTGAAGTTCAATTCGGGCACGCCGGTGCTAAAGCTGGTGCGGAAAGGGAAACGGCGGACGCTAAAAACCAAGCCCTTAGGGAAGCGGGGGCATTGGTTCCCAAATCTTTCAACGACCTGCCCGAGTTAATTAGGGGTGTTTACGAAGAACTTAAGGCAAAAGGCGAAATAACCGAAATTGAAGAACCCGAAGTTCCTCCCATTCCCGAAGATTACAACAAATTGCGCGCCCAAGGAAAGGTTAGAAGGCCCAGCCACTTTGTATGCACAATTTCCGACGATAGGGGCGAAGAGGCTACCTACTGCGGAATACCCATTTCCGAAGTTGTTGAAAAGGGTTACTCCATCGCGGATGTTATAGGACTCCTGTGGTTTAGGCGCAAGTTCCCCAAATGGGCTTCCGACTTTATAGATATGGTTATTAAGATTGTTGCAGACCACGGGCCCGCGGTATCGGGAGCCCACAATGCGAGGGTTACCGCCAGGGCGGGTAAAGACCTAATGTCGGCACTGGCTACCGCAATTCTAACCATAGGTCCCAGGTTCGGTGGAGCGATTGACGGTGCCGCCAAATACTTTAAAATGGCAAAAGACAAAGGCATGGACCCCTATGAGTTTGTTGACTATATGAAGAACGTGGAGAAGAAAAACATTCCCGGTATCGGACACAGGATTAAGTCTGTTAAAAACCCCGATAAAAGGGTTGAACTTCTCAAAAACTACGCTAAAAAACATTTCCCCAGCACGGAATACTTAGACTACGCTCTAGAAGTTGAAAAGGTTACAACCGCAAAGAAAGAAAACCTCATTCTCAACGTGGACGGAACCATCGGAGTGTTGCTCGTAGATATGTTTAAAGCTCTCGGTTACAGCGATAAGGAAATTGAGGAACTCATAGAGGCGGGAGCCTTTAACGCCTTCTTCGTTCTCGGAAGGTCTATAGGATTTATTGGTCATATCTTGGATGAAAAACGCCTCGGTATGCCTCTCTACAGGCATCCTTGGGATGACATCCTCTACATTGTGGAAAGACCCGAAGGGGAATAATCCGAAATTTTTCCCTTTTTCTTAATATTTAAATTTTTGAAAAAAGACTAGAAAAAGGGTTTTACAAACTTTACCCATTTATAACGATAGCTTTTTGGAATGCCCTTATTCCCTTTCCGAGGTGGTCGGTTTTACCAAGCACCTTGACCATTGCCAGTTCCAAAGCTCCTATCGCACTGAAGTGGTCTAACATATCCAAATAACCCATGTGGGAAATTCTAAAAAGTTTACCCTTTAGGTGGTCTTGTCCTCCCGCGGTTCTAACCCCCAATGTTAGCATCTCTTTTCTAAGCTTTTCCGCAAATTCGGATAATATCGCGGTAACGGAAATTGCGGGTTTTTCGGGGAGCACTTTGAATCCCAATTCCTCTACCGCTTTGCGGGTTGCTTCACTCATAATACGGTGTCTTTTCTCCACATTCTCCATTCCTTCCTCAAGCAATATTTCCAAACTTTCCCTGAGGCCGATAATTAGACTTACCGCGGGGGTATAGGCTGTTGTCGCATCTTTTTGTTTCTTAACCTCTTTTTTAACATCAAAGTAATAGCCCTTCGGGTTTAACCTCTTTTCCGCTCTTTCGGAGAACCAAAGTATGGAAAGTCCCGGCGGAAGCATTAATGCCTTTTGGGAACCACCTATAAGAATGTCTATCCCCTCCTGTTGGGGTTTTATGTTGTAAACTCCCAAGGTGGTTATCGCATCCGCAACAACCAAAGTATCCCTATTTTTACAGAGTTCTCCTATGGCTTTGTAATCGTGGTAGGCACCCGTGGAGGTTTCCGAAATTTGAAACAAAACACCCTTAGCGTCAGGGTTTCTATCTAAAGAATCCTTAAGTTGGTCTATATCTACCGATTTCCCCCATTCGTATTTCAGTTCTACAATTTCTAACCCATAGGTGTTGGCTATTTGAACCCACCTTTCGCCGAATTTACCCGCGTTTATTACTATTACTTTTTCCCCGGGTTTAAAAAAGTTGGCAACCGCCGCCTCCATAGCACCCGTTCCGCTGGAGGCAAAGTAGACAAAGTTATCGCTTGGGCTATCCACCAGCCTTTTAAACAACTCTCTTGTGTAGGCAAAAATTTCCTTAAACTCCGGAGTGCGGTGGTGGATTATAGGCTCACCCAAAACCTTTAAAACTCTTTCGGGAATTTGAACCGGTCCCGGTGTAAATAATCTCTCTTTCTTCATAGGAAAGATTAATTTAAACTTAACGGGACGGCTAAAGGAAAGAAAGGGGAAATAAATTTAGACAAGGAGGTAGGAAAAGGTCTAATTTTCATCTCCTTCCCTATTATTCCTGACCATTTCAACCTTCAAAACTTCCTCAAACAAATCTCTAAGAACATCTATGTAATGAACCTCTCCCCTCTCTATCTTGTCCATTAGTTCTTCCAAAATTCTCGTAAATTCTTCCTTAACGAATTTTTCCGCCGCCTTTAACCGTATAAGGTAGCTATAAACTTCCTTTCCCAGCTTGGTGGGAAAAAGGTAATTTTTCCTCTCTATGACGTAACCTCTATCTAACAGTTTTTGTACTATTTGGGCATAGGTCGAAGGGCGTCCTATTCCCCGTTTTTTCATCTCCTCTATTAAACTTCCTTGGGTAAAGGGGTAGGCTAGAGGTACAAGTTTGTAGACTTTTATGGCATTTTCCCGGTTTTGGTCCGGTTCTTCTTCCACTTTAAAAGTTCCCTCCTTTACAAAATAAAGGTCCAAGGGTAAAAGGAGGTTAAAACCGTCCTCCACAATCGCGGTAACCTCTTCCTTTTCAACCTTTGGAGTTGGCAGATTTCCGCTCTCCAAAAGGGGGGTTACCTCTATCTTTGAAACTTCGGCGGTTGCAGGCCTCATTTGAGAGGCCATAAAGCGTTTAAATATGAGTTCGTACAGCCTTAGGTGGTCGCCGGTAAGTCTCTGAATCTGTCCGCTAAGCATCATTGACCGGATTTCCTCGGTATCCCACGGGTGGGTCGGTCTGATGCATTCGTGGGCTCCACCTTCCCCCCAATGTCTGGGATAGAAATACTCTTTCCCAAAGTTTTCGCCGATGTATTCCTTGGCTATGGCTATTCCTACGTCGGAAACGCGGGTGCTGTCGGTTCTCATATAAGTGATAAAGCCACTTTCAAATAGCTCTTGTGCCAATTTCATCGTTTTACTTGCGCTAAAGCGTAGTTTTTCGCTGGCTTCCTTGAGCATTGTATCGGTGGTAAAGGGAGGGGCCGGTTTCCTTTCCTCTTTGCGTTTGGAAACGACCCTAACCTCAACCTCTTTTAGGTTTTTGTAAAATTCCCTTGCCAGTTTTTTATCTTCAAATTCCCAACTTACGGAGACCCTTCTTTTCTCCTTTTCCGTATTGGGTAGATATACCAATACCGCTCCTCTCTTGGTTCGGTATTGTTTGTCCCTCTCTATCACCCAACCTAGAACGGGGGTTTGAACCCTTCCGGCGCTAAGCCAGGGTTTCTTGAAGTGTTCCTGAAGAAGTTGGGACAGCTCGAAACCCACCCAGCGGTCCGCAATTCTCCTAACCATTTGGGCCGAAACCAAGTTTTCGTCCAACCGGCGGGGGTTGTTTAGGGCTTCAATAATAGCCCTTTTGGTGACCTCGTGAAATTCCATTCTTCTAATGTTGAAGTTGTAAGGTTTTAAAATCTCGTAAAGGTCCCAGGCGATTTTTTCCCCTTCGGTGTTGTGGCAAAGGATATTGTTGGCTATAAAGTTTTGGGTTTCGGTTTCAAAATCGTAAACGTATTGTTCCTCTATAGGTAAAAGTTCTATTTTTTTTATTCTATCCTCAAAGATATCACCTATCTGTCTTCCGTAATCCCCTTTAGGTTGAAGGTTTCCCGTTTTTATCTCCGGAAGGCGGGAGTTTACAACTATAAAATCACCTTCTCGGAGTTGGCTGGGTTTCTCTTCTTGGAGGGTAAAGTTTTCATCCAACCTAAAGATGGAGTGGTCCCCCGTAATCTTTATTTCTCTTCCACTTTGGGTTGTTATTTTGTATATAGGTTTTCTAACCTTGTGGCGGATTAGGTATTTAGCCCTTCCGAACCTAACGCTAAAATCCCTATCTACAACGGGAATGTAAAGGTCTGACGGTTTTAAATACTCATGCCCGTTCCGGAGCTCTACTTCATGCCGCTCCTTTAGTTCTTCGAATAGTTTTTCTACCGTAATCTGTTTTATTTCATCCCCAACCTTGACGAGAACTTTACTGTCACCCGTAATACTGTCGGGGTCGGTTCCTATGTAAACCTCCGCAACCTCAAGTCCAGCTTGACGTAAAGAGTTGATAATTTCCTCTTTGTCCCTGACCCCTCCCGAAGGGGTTTCCTGCTCTATCGGTTCGTATACAGGTATAAAGTGGCTGGGGTTTGTTTTGGAACCTTCCACTATTACGCCGTGGAAGAGATTTCCTTCATTCTTTTTTATTAGGTCGTAGATGTGTCCCGCTGAGGCGGTTACGGCTAGGAATTTATCTCCGAGGGAAACCTCCATAACGTCTATATCTCCGATTCTCCTCCTTAGGGGTTTTCCGAAGAAGTTGGCTATGGTTCTCGCCTTGTTGGGAGATTCCACTACAACCAATACCGGTTTAATAAGCTCTTTTGCACCTTTGGGGATTTCACCCTTTAGGAACTTAACCACCTTTTGTCTATCCTTTTCAATCTCCTCAAAGAGTTTTTCCAGTTCCACCTTGTCCAAAGGGGTAAACTCTATCTCGTCGCTAAACCATTTAACTTTCTTCCTGAGGTTGTTAAAGGCTTTTTTGTCGTCCACCAAAACTAGAGAAAAACCTCTGGTAAGTCCACCCGCATAGAGGCGGGAGGTTCTACCCGACGCCTGAAGATATCCCGTTACATCCGCAACTATTAGGGTGTAGCCCTCTTTCTCGTCCCACCTTAGGGTGATCTCTTCACTCTCTTTTATCCTCTCAAGGATTTGGGGGTTTTCTATAAACTCCCTTACCTCGTTTCTTATCTTCTCTATAATTTCCTTTAGGCGCTCATTCCGCTCAATAAATTCCTCCGATAGATAGGAGTATCTCCTAAGCCTTTCTATCCAACGGTCCAACTTTTGGAGGTATTTTGCTTTTAGCTCCCCGTCCTTGGCGAGTAAGGGGCGCAAAGCGAGCAACACCCAAAGTATGTGGGATATATGCTCTTCCACCTTCAGGGTGAATTTTAGTTTGGGAACACCCACAAAGAGGGCATACCGAACCACGTGGGGCATATCAAAACCGCGGGCCAAGGGGTTTCTGTAAGAAGCTATTCCCACCAGGGCGTTTACCCTTCCCTCCTCATAATCCTGTAGGTGTTTGTCCATTTTTTCGTAGGAGACCACCTTCAGTCCCTTTGAGTTGAGGTATTCCACCAAACGGTCTACCTCTTCCTTACCCCTATCTTGGGAAATATAGATAAGTCCCCCCTTGGGGTGTTTTTTTACAAACTGGTAGACGAAATCCCACAGCGGTTTGTGGTTTAAGATAACCTTTTGGTCGCCCAAAAATTTATCTTCGTAGGCGTCCACCACATTCCTCAAATAGAAGAGGGGACGCCCTACCTCAAATCCCAAAAGTTCCCTAAATAGTTTAATCCTCTCGCTTCTGGGGTTGGAAGTGGCGGAAGAAACTATTAAAACCCCTTTTCTAACCCTTTGGGCATGTTTTTTAAGATTTTCCTCTTCCTCCCTTAGCTTTTCCCAATCTTCGGGTTTGGCGTCCGGTCTTTGGGAGAGGTCCCGCCTTAGGCGGATAATTCTAAAAGCCCAATCTATGTCCTCTTGGCTAAAGCCGAGCAGATACAGAACCTTATCTATATTTTTGGCGGTTTTTAGGAAACTGTCCACGTCATCCACAAAAACCAGAGAGAAAACCCCTTTGGGTATCTCTTCTATATTTCTATATAAAAACATGGAAGTAGTTATCAAAATCCTAAAATCCCCTTTTCGGAGACGTTTTAACCTCTCCTCCTTCTGTTTTTTGGTTACCGAAGGTTTTTCTCCGAAGAAAAGTAGGTAATCTTCGGGAACACCCATTTTGCGGAGTTTATTTAGAGCTTGTTCCACCAAAAGGCGGGTTGGAAATATCAGGTAACTTTTTTGCCGTTTTTCCCTCGCCAAATAAAAACTCAAGGTGAGCCCGAAGGTGGTTTTACCTATACCGGTCGGGGCGAGAAGGGCAAAGCTCCTCCCGAGGAAAAATCTTTTAAACCAAGCTATCTGCAAAGACCAAGGGGGGGATTTATGAATACTCTTAAAAAAGTTGGAAAAGTCCCCGGTCGCCTCCGAAAGTTGGCAAATTTCTTTAAAATCCCCTTGCAATCTCTGGGTTGCGGAAAGTTCCAAACAGGCAAGGTAACTATCCTCTTTCTCTATTTTAGGTAGACATTTGTAACAGGGTAACCCTTTTTTGAGTCTGTAATCGCTTATCGCTCCTCCGCAGTTGGGACAAGCCTTTTCAAATATAGCTTTTATCTTTTCCCCCATGGCGGTATCTCTAAATATTAGATATACGGAGGCCTGAATTGTTTCTTTAGAATTTACCCCTAATGGAGAAACCTTGGCAACAGCAGGGGCTTACCGAAGAGGAGTATAGACTCATTAAAGAACTTATAAAAAAGGAGCCCAACGAGGTTGAATTGGGAATTTTCGGAGCTCTTTGGAGTGAACATTGCTCCTATAAATCCTCCCGTAAACACTTGAGGAAATTCCCTACCAAAGCCCCTTGGGTGGTTCAAGGTCCCGGCGAAAATGCGGGGGTGGTTGAGGTAGACGAAAATGTATGGGTAGCCTTTAAGATAGAAAGTCACAACCATCCCTCTTTTATAGAACCTTTTCACGGAGCGGCAACCGGTGTAGGTGGAATTATTAGAGACATCCTATCTATGGGTGCCCGTCCCATAGCGTTAACCGACTCCTTGAGGTTTGGAGATATAAGAAAGGAGGCCAAAAGTAGAGGGCTAAATAAGGGGGTCGTCAAAGGGATAGGTGGATATGGAAATCCCGTTGGTATTCCCACCGTGGGAGGAGATACCTTTTATGAAGACAGCTACGTAACAAACCCCTTGGTGAATGCCTTTTGTTTGGGGGTAATCCCCGCGGGGAAAATGAAGAGGGCCCGGGCCACCCGTCCCGGACAGGTGCTATTTTTGATAGGTTCGCAAACGGGAAGGGACGGTATAAAGGGGGCGGTAATGGCTTCCGCCCAATTTGGGGAGGATACGGAAGAGAAAAGACCCAATGTTCAAATAGGAGACCCCTTCTTTGGAAAGAAACTTATAGAGGCCATCTGGGAAGTTTTAACCGAAAAACCCGAGGCCATAGTAGGTATGCAAGACCTCGGGGCGGGAGGTTTGGCCGGTAGCGCATCCGAGTTGGCTTCCAAAAGCGGTTTGGGGGTTGAACTCTATCTGGAAAATGTTCCCCTCCGCGAGGAGGGAATGACACCTTACGAGATATTACTCTCGGAAAGTCAAGAGAGAATGCTAATTGTAACGGAGGAGGAATTGGTTCCTTACCTCAAAAAGGTGGCCCAAAAGTGGCACTTGGCGTGCGCGGTTATAGGCAAAACCACCGAAGGAGATAGGTTTAAAGCCTACTATAAGGGTAGGCTGGTGGCCGATTTACCCGTTAGTGCAATAGTTGACCAAGCCCCCGTCTACGACCGTCCTTATAAGGAACCCGAATACCTAAAAGAGGTTAAAAATTTTGACCAAAACACCCTACCCGAGGTGAATTTAAAAGAGGCCCTCCTAAAGGTAATTTCCTCCCCCAATGTGGCAAACAAGAGGTGGATATATGAACAATACGATTACCAAGTTGGAACGAATACCGTTTATACCCCCGGAGGGGACGCGGCGGTAGTCCGCCTAAAGTGGAAACTCCGTCCCGAAATTTACACCGAAAAGGGTATCGCAATATCCAACGACGGCAACGGAAGGATAGTTTACTTAGACCCCTATAAGGGTGGAAAGTGGGTGGTAGCGGAAGCGTGTAGAAATGTGGCGTGTGTGGGTGCAAAACCCTTGGCTATTACCGATAATCTGAATTTTGGAAACCCCGAACGTCCCGAAATTATGTATCAACTGGTAAAGGCTATAGAGGGTATGGCTCAAGCCTGTGAAGAATTAAATGTTCCCGTAATAAGCGGGAACGTATCCCTGTACAACGAAACGGTTAGCGGGGGTGAAATAAGGAATATCTATCCCACGCCCGTTGTAGTGGCGGTTGGAGTTTTGGAGGATTATACCAACTATACCCCCTCGGTGTTTAAATCCAACAATATCCTCTACCTTATAGGGGATATAGAAAAATCCTCCTTCGTTGCGGGGAGCGAATATTTAAAAGAGGTTCACGGACTCGTAAAGGGTGATATTCCCGACCTCGACCTCAAGGAGGAGAAAAGATTAATAGAGACCCTTGTGGAGCTCAATAACAAGAGACTTATTACGGGAGCGCACGACATTAGTTTGGGTGGGTTGATAGTCACCGTTTTGGAGGGACTTTTCAACGGGGAAACCACCCTGGGGGCCAACTTGGAACTATACACCGACGAAAGGATAGACTTCTTCCTCTTTTCGGAAAACCCCACTAGGGTTGTGGTATCGGTAGACCCCGAAAAAGAGGCGGAATTTGAAGAATTTTTGAACTCCAAAGGTGTTAAGTGGTTAAAAATTGGAACGACTTTGGAAGAACCTATTTTGAGGGTAACCAACAACGGTGAAAATGTTTTGGAAATTAACACCGAGGAGGTTAGGAGGGTTTATGATAGAAGGTTGGAGGAGATATTGGGCTGAACTCAGTTTAGTACCCTATTTAAAGAATTTTTTCGGTTAACTTTTCCAAATTCCTTAAACTCGCCCTATATATTATTTAGATGAAATTTCCGAAGGAGTATTTTGAAGAACCGAAACTGGTGGTTATACCTATTGTGGATGTGCTTTTAGCGGTTTTCCTCTTTTTGGCGATAATAGCCTTTAAAACCCCTTTTGTTTCCGTATTCGTTCAACTACCTAAAGGGGAAGGAAAGAAGGCGAACTTAAAAATAATAAATATTTCGGTAGATAAAGATGGAAAACTCCTCTTTAAAGGAAAGGTGGTAACCCTATCCAAACTTAAGGAGATTTTGAGAGAAAGAAAACCTTTTGTGGTTAATGTTACCGCCGACGAGAGAACACCTTACAAGTATGTCGCAAGGCTTTTGTCTACACTGCAGGCAATAGGTATTACCAACGTAAATCTTATTTTGAAAAAAGTTTTAAGGGGGTAAAGTGGTGCAAGTTCTAATGGGGACAGCCCGGGCGGGGATAAAACCTTCGGGAAAAAAGGATTTATTGGTCGTATTTTTTGAAAAACCCGTTTTGGTTTCCGCGGTATATACCAAAAACCACTTTAAGGCGGCCCCGGTAATTTACTCTAAAGGTTTAACCGATAAAAGAAAACTATTTAGGGCTTTTGTCGTAAATAGCGGTAACGCCAACTGCGGAACGGGAAAAGAGGGACTAAAACATGCCCAAATGATGGCCCAAAGGGTGGCGCAAAACTTGGATATAAAACCGGAAGAGGTTTTGGTTTTCTCTACGGGACTGATAGGGGCTTTACTCCCTATTGGAAAGGTTTTGGTAGGTATAGACCGAGCTTGTTCCGAGCTTAAGCTTTTGAATCTAAGGGAGGCGGCGGAGACTATATCAACAACCGACCGTTTTCCGAAATACTCCCAAAAGGAGTACGCTTTCGGTTTCGGCAAAGGTGCGGGAATGATACACCCCAATATGGGAACGATGCTCGCCTACATTTTTACACCCGCAAAGCTTAACTTTAACGCCCTTAGGGAAATCCACTCAAGGGTTACGGAGAAAACCTTTAACTCCATAACGGTGGACGGTTGCACCTCCACCAACGATAGTTTCCTACTTATCTCCCTCGGAGAGGAAGAAATTCCCGTAGAAAAAGTGGAAAAAGATACCTTTGAAGTTGCCGAAGCGATTTCCAAACTTATTGTGGCGGACGGAGAGGGTGCCACCAAAATAGGTGTTATAAAAATCGTAAACGCGGTAAGTGAGGAAAAGGCAAAAGCTTTGGCGGAAAGGGTTGCCACATCTCTACTGGTCAAAACCGCCCTCTTTGGCTGTGATCCCAATTGGGGAAGAATTGCCCAAGCGGTGGGAAGCCTGCCCCAATACCCCGTAGATCCCGACCGTTTGGACATTTACATAGGGAATTACCCGCTACTGGTGGACGGAACTCCGACCAATACCAATTTGGAAGAAGTGGCTCAATACATGAGGAAAAACAAAGAGATTCCGATAATGGTAGACCTAAAGGAGGGACACCAAAGCTGGACTTATTACACCTCCGATTTGACCTACGATTACGTAAAACTCAATGCAGAATATACAACTTAACAAAATTATTCATGTTTTGTAAACATTTTCGGGTGTCTTAAATTTTTTCCCCTTTGCGGCTCCCTTTATTAGTAAAGAAACTTATGAAGAAGTTTAGATTTTTACCCGCGGCCGGTCTCCTTGGGTTTTCATTGGTAACCAATGCCGGTTCCATGGAAGAATTAAAGCAACTTTTTAATCAAAAGGATATAGAGCTTAATATCGCTGTTACCGGAGACTACATTTATACCGCCAATAGAAGCGACAACATAAACGGACAAAGCGGATATGGAGACAAATTCACCTATACCGCCTTTTTGGGAATTTATAAAACCGCAAGCGAAAAAAATCCTTTCGGTTTCGGCTTTAGTGTAGGTCAGGCTTGGTTTCCCGTAGTGGGTCTAGAGCCTATACCCAACCCCGACGATGGCAACGGGGCTTTTTCCAAAAGCGATACCAATTTTGGAGTTTTTGAAGCTTACGTGGAAGGAAAACTGGGATTTGTAACCTTGACCGCGGGTAGATTTGCGACCAACATAGGTGGAGAAGCACCCTTTACTTGGCAAAATGTAAACATTCAAAGAGGTTTGGTTTGGGGGGGAGAACCGGTTTGGTTTGACGGTATAAGGGTTTCGGTCCAGTACGGAAAGTTTCAGGGTTACATAGGGGTAAACGATAGGGATACCGACGACGGAAAAATGGCCCTTGAGGCGGGAGTAGGAACTTCCTTTGCTAATGTAGATGTAGGGTTTAACGTTTTAATTCCCGATAAAAAGGATGAGACCAATACAAAGGTATACAATCTAACCGTCAATATAAACTATTTGGACTATCTGCCGCTAACCCTCTACGTAGACTACCTAAATACCCCCCAAACGGGGGATAATGCGGACTCGGTAGGAGTGGCCCTCCTCGGAGAATTCAAAGTTAATAACCAACTCTCCATAGGGGGAAGAATTGAATACGTAAACAATGATGGGGACGGGGATAACTACGGAATCGGAGAAGGTAACAACGCTTGGACTTTCACCGTAACCCCAAAATATCAACTCAACAGGTATTTATACGTGAAGGGAGAAATTTCCTATGTAACCCTCGGCCACAAGCATTATCAAAAAAAGGGTGACAAACCCAACGATTTGAGCGACAATGAACTGAGATTGGGTGCGGAAATTGCCTTTGTTTTTTAATTTTCCCTTTCTATAATTTACTTGCTAATAACAAGGGGGTTTACGGTTATGAAAAAGATAGAGGCTATCATCAAACCCTTTAAGTTGGAAGAGGTGAAAGACGCCCTTATAAAGCTCGGCATCGGTGGAATGACCGTTTCCGAAGTTAGGGGTTTCGGACAGCAAAAGGGTGAAACCGAAATTTATAGGGGAACCGAATACGTTGTGGATTTCCTTCCCAAGATAAAAATAGAGATTATTGTTAGAGATGAGGATGTAGAAAAGGTTATAGAAACCATCGCCAATACCGCAAGAACGGGCAGGGTAGGAGACGGAAAGATATTTGTTATTCCCGTTGAAGACGTTATAAGGATCAGAACCGGCGAAAGGGGAGAGCAGGCGGTTTAACCTTAAAGGTTTTTTCCTCTTTTCTCCAACTCCTTTAGGATAAATAACGCCCTTTGGACCGATAGGGTGTCGTATTTTCCACTCAAGCAATCCTTTACCAGTTCGTACAGTTTGTCCTTTCCCTTCCGAAGGGATACCGTCTTACCGTTTTCCAACCTCCGTTCGTTTAAAAAATCCAACACAATCTCTCCATCGGAGGTTAAAATTGTCCAACTCCTATCCACATTTGGGTAATTCCAAGCCACGTTTAACTCAAAGGGTATGGATTTCAAAATTTCTCCCCTTACCCTGTAATAGAAATCTCCTTTTCTCTCAACGGTTTTTATTTCAAATTCACCAAATAGGTACAAAATTAAATACAGGTCGTGCCACGCCAAGTCCCATATGGGGTTTATGTAACCCCTTCCACCGTTGAGGCGGTTTATAAGAACCGCCTTAACCTTATGGGGATCGGGTTTAAAATTCTTAACCGCAAGGGAATACCTCTCTATTTCCGAAACGCCAAAGGGGTATCCGCCAAAGTTTTCCGCCAAACGGGCAAGGTCTATATAATTCAACGCGGGGGGTTTCTCAAGTAATACAAAAGCCCCTTTGGAGAGAAAGTATTGGGCCACCTCGGGGTGGAATTGGGGATTTATAGCCACAAAAACGGTGGAAGGATTTCCTTCGATATCCCTATAGGAGTGGTAAAAGGGAAAATTTTGGAACTCCCTTTTAAGTTCAAAATTTAGGTCGCAAAGGGTGGGTTTTACGTTGAGCTCCAAAAGTTTGTTTAGATATTTTCGGCCCATATTGCCGAGACCTACGAGAACTACCGTGGAAGACATTAAGTTTAGAAAATAAGAAAAATACCCACCTTCGGCGGGTATTAGCTTCTTTTTAAGACTCCTTAACCTCTTCTACCAGTATTTTTTCAGCCTGTCCCCTACCAATTCCTATTTTTCTCCCCAAAACTTCAATCAACAGGGGGCCCCAACCGTTTTTTAAAACCTTAACGGTTCTCCCGCTGGTAAGCCCCAAGCCTTCCAGTCTCCTTTTCAAACCCTTACCCGTTTCGCACCCCACTATTTTGACCAGCTTCCCTTCTTCAATTTGGCTTAGCCTTTTCACTCCCATATCATCTATAAGAATATGGATTTATTGATACGGAATTTCAATATTTTAATTAAGATGATTATACTAAAAAATTCTTAGTGTAATATTATCAAGTTATGGAGCTTATTACGCAAACCCCTTTGGTTTTTTCAAGAAAAGGTTTTCCCAGGGATGGGGAGGGTAAACCCTACCTACCCGGTGAAACCCTTAAAGAGGCTCTAACCTCGGCGGTGATTTTTCACAGTATTAAAAAGGACAAACAATTGGAAAGTAAGGTAAGAAATTACCTCACTTCAAAAGGGTTAAAGTTAACGGAAATAGCCGAGGACGTTAAAAGATTTGTGTGTGAAAAATACCCTTTATTGAATAACCTTCAAATTCCCAAAAAGGTTTACTTACCGGCGGAAAAGCTTACAAGGGAAAGGATAAAAATCCTAGACCTAAAGAGGAAGGAAGATGTTGGGCATTTTGAAACGGAAGTTTTTAGAGGAAGCTTGGAGATTGAAATTGCTTTTCCGTCCTGGGAAAGGTTAAAAAGCGCCTGCCACTCTTTTGCGGAAGCCCTTGCCCACATAGAGAGAAACTTTTTGCGGGAACACCCCCTCGGGGAAAGGTTTTACGAAGAACTACTAAACGATATTAAACATTGGGAAATTCCTCTAAGGTTGGGTTTGTGGACCGAAGTCCACTTTAAGGGAGATCTACTCTTTTTCTGGAAAATTAAGGAGGTAAGGAAATTCCTCATTAAGGAACTGGGAATAGACATTAGACCCCGATACGTGCTCTACCTTCCCAAAGAAAATGTTACCGTCGGATGGGCGGAGCTAAGAAAATAGGAAGCCTTTAGAAATGGTGAAGGTAAAAGTCTGTGGAATAACCAATCTCAAAGATGCAATAGAAGCGGTCAAGGCGGGGGCGGACTATTTAGGCTTTGTTCTCTACCCCAAGTCCCCCCGTTACATAAAGCCGGAAAAGGTTGGCGAAATAGTGGGAAACTTGCCTAAAAAGGTCCCCACCGTTGCGGTGGTCGTAAACGGGTCCCCCGAAAAGCTTATAGAACTTTTTGACCTCGGTTTTGACTACATACAGCTCCACGGCGACGAAGGCCCCGAAATCCTAAATTACCTCCCCCCATCGCAGGTTATAAAGGCCTTTAGGGTAAAGGACAGTTTGAGTGAGGAACTTTTAAAACCTTGGGAAGGAGTTTTCGCCTTTTTACTTGACACCTACAAAAGAGGGGTTTACGGAGGGACTGGGGAAACCTTTAACTGGGAAGTGGCTAAAGGTCTACCCCAAAAGGGTTACAAAATATTCCTTTCGGGGGGGTTAAATCCCGAAAATGTTGAGGAGGCTATCTCCTCGGTAAGACCCTACGCTGTGGACGTATCCAGTGGGGTGGAACTGACGAAGGGGAAAAAGGATTTGAAAAAACTAAAGGAATTTATTTTAAGGGCTAAGGGAGTCCGGGTAGATAATTCTTAATCCCATGCAGGGTTTTTTGAAAAAAGAGATACAAAATTTAATAAAGCAAAGATACAACCTTTCGGGGATAGAGTTCAAGGTTGAAAGACCTAAAAGGAAAGAATTCGGAGATTTGGCTACCAATGTTGCCTTTATATTGGCTAAACACCTTAAGGGAAACCCTTTTGAGATAGCCAACGAAATAGCGGAAGAGTTAAGGAAAAATTCCGCCTTTGAAAGTGTTGAAGTTGCAAAACCGGCCTTTATAAACCTTAGGTTTTCCAAAGATTACTACTACGGTGTTTTAAAGGATATTCTCTCCAAGGGGTTTGACTACTTTAGGGAAAATATCGGCTTGGATAGAAAAGTCCAACTTGAATATGTCAGCGCCAACCCCACGGGTCCCCTCCACTTGGGACACGGCAGGGGTGCGGTGGTAGGAGATGTAATGGCCAATTTACTAGAGTTTTACGGTTGGGATGTTACCCGCGAATACTACATAAACGATGCGGGTAATCAAATAAGAGTGCTCGGGGTTTCCATTCTTTACCGCTATTTGGAGCTAATGCTATCGCTTGTTTACGATGGGGCGTATTCTTCCCCGGTTTATATAACCCCCTTGGGTGATGGAACTACTAAGAAGGATAGACTTTATGCCCGCATATCGGAACTATTTAGGGAGATAGGTGAAGATTTTGAAAGGAACGGATACCGAGGGGAATACATACAGGAATTGGCCCAAAAGGTGTATAACCTCTATAGGGAACAAATTTTAGAACTTCCCAAAGAGAGGGCTATATCCTTCCTCTCGGAGTTCGGTTTAAAAGAAATGCTTGAGGAGATAAAGGAAGACCTAAATAGGTTCGGTATAAAATTTGACGTTTGGTTTTCCGAAAAAAGTCTATACCAAACGGGTTATGTGGAAAAAACCCTTAAGTTTTTAAGAGAAAAGGGTTTGCTTTATGAAAAGGAAGGGGCGATTTGGTTCAAAACCACCGAGTTTGGCGACGATAAGGATAGGGTGGTAATAAAAAGTGACGGAAGTTACACTTACTTTGCCAGCGATATAGCTTATCACTACAACAAATATCTGAGGGGTTTTAACAAGGTTATAAACGTTTGGGGTGCCGACCACCACGGTTATGTGCCGCGAATAAAAGCTGCTATAAAGGCCTTTGGCGTAAAGGAAGATTGGCTGGAGGTGGAACTGGTTCAACTGGTAAAGCTTTACCGAAACGGTAAAGAGGTAAAAATGTCTAAAAGGGCGGGGAACTTTGTTACCCTGCGGGAACTTATGGATGAGGTAGGAGAGGACGTAATACGCTTCTGGTTTATAACAAAAAGAAGCGATACACCCTTGGAGTTTGACATTGAAAAGGCTAAAGAGGAAAGTTCGGAAAACCCCGTCTTTTACGTACAGTATGCCCACGCCCGCATAAGCGGAATTTTTCGAGAGGTTAAAAATAGAAAAGGTTTCAACGCGGAGGAAGAGTTTGAATTTAACCCGCTTCTTTTAAACGGCGAAACCGAATTGGAGCTTATAAAAGATTTGGCAACCTTAAAGGATGAGCTTATCTCCATAGCCCAAAGTAGGGAAATTCATCTGCTTCCCCAACTGGCGGTGGAACTTGTTAAAAAGTTTCACTACTACTACAACCACTACAGGGTAATGACCGATGATTTTGAACTGATGAAGGCGAGGTTGGCACTTTTAAAAGCAATTAGGACCGCCTTAAGGTTAATTTTTAAGTTCATAGGTATCTCCGCTCCCGAAAGGATGTAACCTCTTTTGTTTCCCTTTTCCCCAAAATATACCCTTAATGGTTGAAAAACTCATAAAAAAAGCGGAAGTTCTCTTGGAAGCCCTTCCCTATATTAGGAAATTTCGGGGACAAACCTTCGTTATCAAATACGGCGGTTCCGCAATGGTAAATGAGGAACTTAGGGAAACCTTTGCAAGGGATGTGGTCCTCCTAAAATTGGTAGGTATCAATCCCGTTATAGTCCACGGAGGGGGAAAGCATATAAATGAAATGCTAAAAAAGTTGGGAATTTCTGTGGAATTCGTTGGAGGACTGAGAAAAACCACCGAAGAGGTTATGCATATAGTTGAAATGGTTTTAAGCGGAGATATTAACAAGGACATAGTAGCCCTTATAAATAAACACTCGGGAGAAAAAATCTACGCGGTGGGCCTTTCGGGAAGGGATGGGAGACTTTTAAAGGCTAAAAAAATAGATAGCTCCTACTTTAGCGAAAAATTGGGGATAAAACCCCCTTCGGGAGATATAGGATTGGTGGGAGAAGTTGAACGGGTTAATACCGAACCGATAAAAACCCTTTTGGAGAAAAATTACATCCCCGTTATAGCCCCTATAGGTGTAGGGGAGAGAGGGGAAGCCTATAACATAAATGCGGACATAGCCGCTGCGGAAGTTGCCAAGGCCCTTAGGGCGGAAAAACTAATTTATCTGACCGACACCGAAGGGGTTAAAGACAAAAATGGAAACCTTATAAAGAAATTAAAAGACACCCAAGTGGAGGAACTTATAAAGGACGGGACTATAGGGGGAGGAATGATACCGAAAGTGCGTTCCGCAGTTTCCGCCCTCAAGGGGGGCGTTGGGAAGGTCCACATAATAGACGGGAGACTTTCCCACTCAATTCTCCTAGAAATCTTTACCGACGAAGGGGTGGGAACGGAGATAACCCTCAAGGGAGATTAATAAGTTTGTGCATTTGGGGGATTATTCGGGCGTAAAAACCCATCTTTAGGAGTTGGTCTAAAAGGTTTAAAGCCCTTTTCAGGTTTTCCTCTTTGTTTCCCTCCGGTTGGAGAATGAGTTTTTTCCCCTTGACAAGGGGGAGAAATTCCTCTTTTAATATAACGTCCAAGGTTAGATGTTCGTCAACTACCATTTTTAGTTCGTCCGCAAACTGGGAAAACTTGGGGTCTATTTTGTAATTTACCGAATATTTTGGAGAAAGGCTTATATAAAAACCCTCCCTGGGAAGTTTTTCAAAAACCGATTGCCAAATGGTCCCGTTGGTTTCTATCTGCACGAAATACCCCTCCTTCATGAGGATTTGACAAAAATCCCCCAAAACGGGATGGGCAAAGGGCTCTCCACCGGTAATTAATATGTGTTTTCTGCCTATTTGGGCAATTTTTTTTAAAACCTCTTTTAGGGGAACTTTCACCTCCTCCCTAAAGGGGATGGCATATTTAGTATCACACCACTGGCAGTATATATTGCAACCTTGAAACCTTAAGAGGGTTATCGGTGAACCTACCAAAAAACCTTCACCTTGAATGGTTGGATATATTTCGCAAACGGAAATTAACGTTTCCATAGAAAACCGTTAAACGGTTAAATATTTTCGGGAGGTTCTTTGACAAAGATTATAATCTTCAATATAAAGGGGGCTTGGTATGTTAAGGTCTTTCTTTACAGCGATAACGGGTATAAAAAGTTCCCGCGGGTGGTTAGACATCACCGCCGATAATATAGCGAACGCCAATACTATCGGTTTTAAGAAATCCAAACCTATCTTTCAGGATATTGTATTGCAAAACATTATGCAGTATCAACCCACAACGGGGACGGTTTCCAATATAACCTTTGGTGGAGGTGTAACCCTCGGCCACACCCTAAGGGATTTCTCCTTGGGATCCTTTAAGACAACCGGAGTCAATACGGATATAGCAATAGAGGGTGACGGATTTTTAATACTAGAAGACAACAACGGGGTTAAATACTATTCCCGTGACGGACAACTAACCTTTGCCGGCGGAGAAAAACACGGAAAAGAGGTTATGTATCTGGTTCACAGCAGTGGATTAAAGGTTTTGGGACTTAGTTATACAACTAATAAGTTGGAACCTGTAACCGTAGACTCAATTTTAGAGCCAAAGGCTACGGAGAAAATTTATACCCAGGATGGCTCCAATTTAGACCCCAGGGGAACTACTCCGACTGTAGACTTTGACCCCAATAACGCCCAAAGTTTTAATATCGTTTATACCGTTAAAATTTATACAACCGATGGGCAAACTAAAGACGTTTCCATCTATATGAAAAAACTGAATCCCAAACTTTACGATAATAACGGAAATCACTACTATACCTTTGTAGCCAAGGACGATATAGGTAATAACCATTTTGTATATTTCAATCCAAATGATAATTCCTATTACAAAACTAAGGTAGCCACATCTACAACATTAACTTCTTTACCGGATAATGCGGTTCTAATAGCCCGAGATGTCGTTTATGGTAGCGATAAATATGAGGTTTATTGGTATCTTGACAAAAATAATAAACCGCATATTGTAGCAAAAAACCAAAATACGGGAGACATTTATGAAGTAACTTTGGATACCAATAACAAATTAACCAATTATAAAACTATACAAGCCGCTACCGTTGAAGATTACTGGGAAACCTTTGTTCTTTTAAAAGTTAACGACCATGAAGTTTATAACGTTTTAAACACAACAAACAAGGTAATAAAAAACCCTCTAACGAACGATGTAGATAAAGAAAACGATGAAGTTTACGCTATTTTACACTTTAAAGATGGGAAAATCCAACCCGATTATAGCAGAATCGGTATAGATTTAACCCAACTTCCCCAAACACTTCGGGACAAACTTCTTTTAAAAGAGGTAGACCTAAATGGTCTAACACAATATCCCGTAGAATTTTCGTTGGGCTACAACCAAGATGGTTACGGCGCGGGAAGGTTTACCGGTCTCTCCATCGGAGAAGATGGAACAATTACGGCCCTTTACAGTAATGGGGTTTCCAAAACCATATATAGGCTTCAATTGGCTTACTTTAGAGATAAACAGGCCCTTATGCCCAAGGGTTCCAATATATTTACAACCCTTTCAACAGTTCAACCGTTAATTGAATATGCGGGTGCTAGTGCAAAAATTAGGGCTGGAGCTTTGGAATTATCCAATGTAGATATAACGGAAGAGATGATTAACATGATTACCGCGGAAAAAGCCTATCAGGCTAATGCAAAGGTTATCCAGACGGGACAGACTATTATGGATACAACTATAAATCTAAAACGTTAATAGAGGTTAAGGTATGGCGGAAGAACAAAAGAAAGAAGCTGCACAAGGAGGAGGAAAGAAAAAACTTTTACTTCTCGGCTTTCCCCTACTCCTTATTTTGGGGGGTGGTGGTGCCGCGGCCTATTTCTTTTTGCTAAAAAAGACTCCTCCCCAAGAGAATGTCAACGCTACTGAAAACGCAACGGAGGAAAAACCCAAGCCCCCACCGGAATTGGAGGAACTTTCCAAGCCTGGGATATTTATCGACGTTGGCGAATTCGTGGTTAATCTGGCCGATACCGACGTTCAAAGATTTGTAAAAGTTTCTGTAACCCTAGAGGTTATGAACGAAAAGGTTCAAAACGATGTAAACCAAATGATGCCCGCCATAAAAGATGCGATAAACGACCTCATAAGCAGCAAGTATTACAGAGATGTAAGAACTCCCGAAGGAAGGGAGAGGTTAAAAATAGAACTCCTCAAAAGGTTAAACGCTCTACTTCCCGAAGGCGGTATTAAAGCGGTATACTTCACCCAATTTGTGGTACAAACTATGTAGGCCTATGCCCTTTGACAGTTCTCTTTTTTTATACATCTACGCGGGGCTGATAGTATTCCTCCTTACCTTAGGCGGTATCTTTTGGCTTTTCCGTAAAAAGTATGGAAACGTGATATTCCTAACAAAGGGAGAAATTCAGCTTTCTCCCAACCAATCGGTAAGGATTTTAAAGGTTCTCCCCTTTATGGGGGAAGGTTATTTAATCTTCGTTGAGGTCAAAACTCCGAAGGGAACCCACTTTGAGGTTTGGGGATATTCGAAAGGCGGAGGTTTTGTAAAAATTTCTAAAATCGGAGATTAAAACCTATGGCGGGAGATGTAACTGTTCAACTGACAACCGAAGGGGTTAAATTAGCTACCCCTATAAAATTGCTTCTCCTTCTAACCCTTTTATCCCTAGCCCCTTCCCTATTGATAATGTTTACATCCTTTGTCCGTATAGTTATAGTTTTGGCCCTGATAAGACAGGCGATAGGAACGCCCACCATTCCTCCCAATCAGGTAATAATTTCCTTAGCCCTATTTTTAACCTTCTTCATTATGTATCCGATTTTTCAAAAGATATATAACAACGCCTTCGTTCCCTACATAAAAAATGAAATTACCGATGAGGAGTTTATAAAGAGGACGGGCGCTCCGATAAGGACTTTTATGCTCTACAATACCCAAAAAAGTTCCTTAAAAGTGTTTATGGATCTGGCAAACTTGCCAAAAGAGGATAGGGTTCCGGAAAAGATACCCTGGAGGGTTCTTATTCCCGCCTATATGGTTAGCGAAATAAAAACAGCATTTGAGATAGTTTTTCTCCTTTATTTACCCTTTTTGGTAATAGATATAGTGGTCGCAACAATCCTCATAGGGTTGGGTATATTTATGCTTCCGCCTACGGTTATATCGCTACCGTTGAAGATTATCCTCTTTGTGCTAATCAACGGTTGGGAACTATTGGCAAAAACTTTGGTAAAGAGTTACCATATACCCAATTTGCCGTAGTCTCTTGAAATCTCCCCCTTTCGCGGTTTATAATTAATAGGTTGCACTTTTAACCATGAGGGGTAATAATAATATGACCGAAAAAAGGAAATTCAAACCCAATGAAGCCCTTCCCAGGAAATTTTTCGGATCCAAGGAAACTTTGGTTCCCATACCATACCTGCTGAAGATACCTAAGGATTCCTATAAAAGGTTCTTGCAAGACCACGTAAATTCCAACCAGAGAAAACGTACCGGTTTGGAAAACCTCTTTAGGGTAACCTTCCCCCTTAGGGACCCCAACGAAAGGGTTGAACTTAGATATTTGGGTTACGAAATAGGGGATTGGGAATGTCCCGTTTGCGGATATAAACCCGGGGAAACCGAATTGGGTGGTCCCGGTGAAATATGCCCCCGTTGTTTGGAGAAAGAAAACAAAAGGATATACCTCGTTTGGAAAAAACCTTATACACCCAAAGAATGTAAAGAAAAAGGTCTTACCTATTCCGCTCCGCTGAGGGTTTTACTTCAGGTTGCAACCAGGGTAGATGACGAAAACTTTATCCCTCCAAAAGGAAAGGGTCAAATAGAAGTTGACGAAGAGGGTGTTAAATGGTGGGTTAGACCCCCCAAGAAGGTTTACTTCGGGGAAGTTCCCCTCATGACTGAAGAGGGGACCTTTATAACCAACGGAACAGAAAGAATAATTATTAACCAACTGATAAGGTCTCCCGGACTGTTTTACGAAATTAAGGAAGATAGGGCTAAAGAAGGTCCCATTTCGAGAAAAATTTACAGGGGTTCGGTAGTTAGCGATAAGGGTATAAGGGTTGAGTTTGAATTAACCTCCACTTCGGACGAGTTTTACGCAAGGCTAAATAAGAAAAAACTCAGCGGGTCGCTGGTTTTTAGAGCCTGGGGATTGGAAACCGCCTACGATATTCTAAAACAGTTCTATCCCGGAACTAAAAAACTTTATTTCCAAGACGGTGCCTTTGTTGATGCGGAGACCGGCGAGGAATTTACCCTTGAGGAGCTGGAAGGCTACAACCTCTTTGCATTAATCCGCTATAAAGCCTTTGTTCAGGATACCCAAACGGAGGAGGAGTTTATTGAGGAGCGCTTTATTGAAAATACTGGGAAGCTCAAAAGACTTCTTTCCGACGATAGGTATGAAATCGTTTACATAACGGCGGTTTCCAATCAGGAAGCAACCAAATCCCCTTGGGCAAAAATACCTTTGGAAACGGTAATAAAGGAAACCTCGGTAAGATCTCCCGAAAACGCTTCTCCCGTTAGGGTTCCCGCAAGGTTTGGATTTTCCGATTACGCAAAAATTGAGATCTACAAGAAACTCCGCCCCTTGGAGCCTATCACCTTAACCTTTGAAAACCTTGCGGAGAGGGCTAGAAACTACTGGAGGGCTTACTTTGCCGACCTTCACAGATACGACCTCTCCCATGTAGGTAGGGTTAAACTCAACGCAAGGGTTCACAAGTTACCCAAAGAGCTAAAACCCCAGGACCTAGAACTATTGGACAAAATCCCTCCCTTGGCGTTGGCCCAAGATATAGAGGTAAACGGAGAGGTTTACAAAGAGGGAACAAGGGTTACCAGAGAGTTGGCTGAAAAACTCTTTAATGTGGGTGTTAATTCCATACCCGTAAAGGACTATACGGAAGAGGAAGCCCGCTTCCTGCAATGGTACGATTTGGTAGCCATTGTTAAAAAACTTATAGACCTAAGATTTGAAAGGGATAAAACCGATAGCGTAGCCCACCTTGGAAACCGTAGGGTTAGACCCGTTGGCGAACTCTTAGAAGCCCAAGCCCGTATGGGCGTTGCCCGTATGGAAAGGGGATTCAGGGACAAGGCCAATATCGTCAATATAGGAAACCCCGACCTAAGACCCCAGGACCTTATAAACCCCCGTCACATTACCTCCACCATAATGGACTTTTTGAAAACGGGACAACTTTCCCAATACTTGGACCACACCAACCCCTTGACGGGTCTAACCCATAAAAGGCGTCTGTCCGCTTTGGGGCCCGGCGGACTGACCAGGGAAAGTGCGAAGTTTGAAATAAGGGACGTTCACCCCTCCCACTACGGTAGGATTTGTCCAATAGAAACTCCCGAAGGTCAAAATATCGGTTTGGTAACCTCTCCCACCGTATTTGCCCAACTGAACGAATACGGTTTTCTAATAACCCCCTATAGGAAAGTTAAAGACGGTAAAGTTACCAACGAGGTAGAATGGCTCGCCGCTTACGAAGAGGAAGATAAATTTATAGCCCAATACTCTCCCACCGACGAAGAGGGTAATATAATTTCTGACCGAATCCTCGTAAGGTGGAAGAGCGATATCCATATAATAAACAACCCCAAACAGATAGACTATATGGACGTATCTCCCAAACAGGTTGTATCTCCTTCATCGTCGCTGATTCCGTTCTTGGAACACGACGACGCAAATAGGGCTTTGATGGGGTCCAATATGCAACGTCAGGCGGTCCCCCTCATAAAGACTAGCTCTCCCTTAGTGGGAACGGGAATGGAAAAGGTTGTTGCCAGGGATTCCCACGCTGTAGTGGTTGCCAAGAGGGGAGGGGTAGTCGAAGAGGCTAACTCCAGAAGGATAATAATCAGGGTAAACCGTGAAGAGATTAACTTTGACGACCCCAACGACCTCGGTATCGATATTTACGAACTTAAAAAGTTCCAAAGAACGAACCAAGATACATGTTTAAACCAAAAACCCCTCGTACGTCCCGGACAGAAGGTTGAAAAAGGAGAAGTTATAGCGGATGGTTACTCTACCGAAAGGGGGGAATTGGCTCTAGGAAAGGACGTCCTCGTGGCCTTTATGCCTTGGAGGGGTTACAACTTTGAGGACGCGATAGTTATTTCCGAGCGACTTGTTAAGGAAGATGTATATACCTCCATCCATATAGAGGAATTGGAAGTAGAAGCCAGGGAAACCAAATTGGGGGATGAAATAATAACCCGTAACATTCCCGGTGTGGGCGAAAAGGCTGTAGCCCACTTAGACGAATACGGAATAGTAAAGGTGGGAACTTATGTAAAACCGGGAGACATTTTGGTAGGTAAAGTAGCACCCAAAGAGGAAGGACAACTAACCCCCGAGGAGAAACTTTTGCAGGCGGTATTTGGGGAAAAAACAAAAGATGTTAAAGACGTATCGCTTAGATGTCCTCCCGGATTGGAAGGTATAGTTATAGACGTTAAGGTATTTACAAGGAAAGACCAGGCCTCAAAGAATAAACTCGCCCAGGATGTTATAAGGGAGGAAAGGGAAAAACTAGAAAAGGAATACGAAGAAAAAAAGAAACTTCTTTTGGAAGGTAGAAACATAGTCCTAAAGGAACTGCTGGTAGGCCTAACTATAGAGGAAGACCTTAAGGTTGGAAATGCAGTCCTGCTCAAAAAGGGTGAGAAGATAACCGAAGAAAACATAAATAGGGTGTTACCCGTTATCAGCCTTAATCCAAAGAAGTTTATAAAAGAGGAGGAAGTCCTTAAGAAGGTAGAGGAGATTACCGAGAGGTTTAAACTCCAAACCCGCGTCCTCGATAGGATATACGAGGAGAAAAGGAAACAGCTTGAAAAGGGCGGTTTAAAACCCGGTGTGAACACCTTGGTGAAAATCTACATAGCCCAAAAGAGGAAGATTAAAGTCGGAGACAAAATGGCCGGTCGCCACGGAAACAAGGGTGTCATCTCGGTGGTATTGCCCGTTGAAGATATGCCTTTCCTTGAAGACGGAACACCGGTTGATATAGTTCTCAACCCCCTGGGTGTTCCCTCCCGTATGAATATCGGACAGATCTTGGAAACCCACCTTGGCTTCGCCGCCAAGAAGTTGGGAGAACAACTGGGCGAAATGCTCCAAAATGGCTTTAGCCAAGAGGAGATAACCAAACGGATAGTTGAAATATACGCCGTTGGCGACAGGGACGGCAAAATGCAAAAGGAGATAAAGGAATGGCTGGATAGTCTAGACGACGAAAGCTTTAGGGAAGTTGTTAAAGAATATGCAAAAAAAGGAATACCTATTGCCACTCCCGTATTTGAGGGGGCTACCGAAAGGGACATTAAAACCCTCCTCAAAATGGCGGGATTGTCCGAAAGCGGTAAGGTAACCCTCTATGATGGTAGAACGGGCGAACCTTTTGATATGGAAGTTACCGTCGGATATATGTATATGAACAAATTGATACACATGGTAGACGACAAGATTCACGCCAGGGCAACGGGACCGTATTCGCTAGTTACCCAGCAGCCCCTTGGCGGTAAGGCGCAATTCGGTGGTCAGCGTCTCGGAGAAATGGAAGTTTGGGCACTGGAAGCCCACGGTGCTGCATACACGCTTCAAGAGATGCTCACCGTCAAATCCGACGACATTGAAGGTAGAACCAAGGTTTACGAGGCTATCGTAAACGGTAAATATGTATATACACCCGGATTGCCCGAATCCTTTAAGGTATTGGTTAGGGAACTTAAAGGTTTAGCCCTTGACGTTAGATGCATAAACTTTGACGAAGCAAAATCGGTCGGTTGCGACCAGATTAAAATCCGCGAAGAGGAAGAGGATAAGAAGAAACTTTTCTAACCGATGCTTTTGTTTTTCTCTTTTTTCCAACCTAAATTTAGATAGTTTTGGAGGTTTAACATAATGGGTAAAAAGGGAATTTTACCCTTTGATGCGATTAAATTAATGATAGCTTCTCCCGAAGAGATACTCTCTTGGTCTCACGGAGAAGTAAAAAAACCCGAAACCTTAAATTATAGAACTTTAAAACCGGAAAAGGACGGTCTATTTTGCGCAAAAATTTTCGGTCCCATTAAAGATTACGAATGTCTTTGCGGTAAATATAAAGGAAAAAAATTTGAAGGAACCGTTTGTGACCGTTGCGGTGTGGAAGTTACGAGAAGCTACGTTAGAAGGGAGCGTTTCGGTCACATAGATTTAGCCGCTCCCGTATCCCATATATGGTTTCTAAAATCCTCCCCCTCCAAGATAGCCTCCTTACTAAATATGTCTACCAGAGAAGCGGAAAAGGTTATATATTTTGAAAACTACCTTGTAATAGAGTATCCCCAAGACGATGAAGAAAACGAAGAGTTTTCCAAGGATGAAAAAACCATACCGCTTAACGATTTTGGGGAAACCAAATGGGTCAAACTCCACATAGTAAACGAGGATACCTACCAAAACGAATACGCCTTTTCATTGGAAGATAAATACGTAGCGGGAATTGGTGCTGAAATTATTAAGGAAGTTCTCTCCAAATTAGACCTTGAAGCCTTCGCGGAAAAACTGAAGCAGCTTATAGAACCCTACTCCCTTAGTTGGGAAGACCTAAATTCCGAAACCAGGGAGAAATTTCCCAAATTCTACGAGCGTATGGTCCGAACCATAGCCGCATACTTCCAACGTTACGGTATAGAACCTTCCGACCCCAAAACCCTTGACGGGCTTATTGTCGGTCAGAAGTGGCTCAATCCCAAAACCGGTGAAATAGCGGAAGAACAACTTTCGGAGGATTTTGTTACGGGCTTAGAAGCCCTTGAAAAGCTTTACGAACTTTACCGAACAAAAAATAGTGAGATACCCATTATAGAAAAACTTAAAGAGGAAGTCCGTCATGCGGTAATAAAGGCCTTTCCCGAAAGCAAAATCAAAGACTACGTAAGGAAACTCCAACTTATAGAAGGCTTCATCAACTCGGGTAACCGCCCCGAGTGGATGATTCTGGACGTTTTACCCGTAATTCCCCCCGAGCTGAGACCTTTGGTTCCCTTGGAGGGTGGAAGATTCGCAACTTCCGACCTAAACGACCTTTACAGAAGGGTTATCAATAGAAATAACCGTCTAAAAAGGCTTATAGAACTGGACGCCCCCGAAATAATCATCCGAAACGAAAAGAGAATGCTCCAAGAGGCGGTGGACGCCCTCATAGATAACGGTAAGAGGGGGAAAGTTGTAACCTCCAAAAGGAGACCCCTTAAGTCCCTTGCCGATTACCTCAAAGGGAAACAAGGACGCTTTAGGCAAAACCTACTGGGTAAAAGGGTAGATTATTCGGGACGTTCGGTTATCGTTGTGGGGCCCGAACTCAAAATGCACCAGTGCGGTCTGCCCAAAATAATGGCTTTAGAGCTGTTTAAACCTTTCCTATACAGAAGACTGGAGGAAAAGGGCTACGCAACTTCCATAAAACAGGCTAAGCGTCTGGTTAGAGAGCAGGCTCCCGAAGTGTGGGAATGTTTGGAAGAAGTTGTGAAACAGCACCCCGTATTGCTAAACAGGGCACCAACACTTCACCGACCTTCTATTCAAGCCTTTGAACCTGTATTGGTTGAAGGCAAAGCTATAAAACTTCATCCCCTCGTTTGTCCACCGTTTAACGCCGACTTTGACGGTGACCAAATGGCGGTTCATGTTCCCCTCGGTATAGAACCCCAATTGGAGTCATATATCCTTATGCTTTCAACCCAACAGGTGCTATCCCCCGCCCACGGAAAACCCCTAACTATGCCTTCCCAAGATATGATTCTTGGTATCAATTACATCACCCAGGTTATAGAGGGTAGGCCCGGGGAAGGAAAACTCTTTGCCTCTCCCGAAGAGGCGATTAAAGCATGGGAACTCGGTAAGGTAGACATTCATGCAAAAATCAAAGTTAGGTTTGACGGAAAAACTATAGAAACGACCGTTGGGAGAATACTGTTTAATGAAATACTCCCCGAAAAGTATAGAAAAGAAAGGGGCTTTGTAAACCAAGTTTTAAATAAGAAAAACCTCGGGAAACTCATATATGACGTTTACAAAGTTGTGGGTAATGAGGAAACGGTTAACTTTCTTGACCGACTAAAGAATCTAGGATTTGAGCTTTCCACCAAAGCGGCGGTTTCCATTGGTATGGACGACATTAGGGTTCCCAAGAAGAAAAAGGAAATCGTAGAAAGGGCTGTTTTGGAAACCGAAAAGATATGGGAACAATACAGAAAAGGAATTATTACCAACAAGGAGCGTTATAACAGGATTATAGATATATGGTCCCGTGCCACGGAAGAGATTACCCAAGAAATGTTTAAGGAAATCGAGCAGACCGAAATTGTTTACAACGGAAAAACCTTCCCCGGAACCTTCAACTCCATATACATGATGGCAATTTCGGGGGCGAGGGGTAACAAAGACCAGGTTCGTCAGCTGGCGGGAACCCGTGGACTTATGGCTAAGCACTCGGGAGAATTTATTGAAACTCCCATTATATCCTCCTTCAAAGAGGGTCTTTCCGTTTTGGAATACTTCATCTCCACCTACGGTGCCCGTAAAGGATTGGCGGATACCGCCCTAAAGACCGCCCAAGCCGGTTACCTAACCCGTAGATTGGTAGACGTAGCCCAAGAGGTTAGAATCGTTACGGAAGACTGTGGAACCATTAAGGGTATTACAGTCGAACCCATTATTGAAGGTGGAGAAGAAAAAGTATCCATAAAGGAAAGGGTTTTCGGAAGGGTTGCCGCGGCGGATGTGAAAGACCCCATTACGGGCGAAGTAATAGTAAAAGCGGGCGAACTTATAGATGACGAAAAGGCGGAACAAATTCAAAAGGCTGGTATTGAGAAGGTGAAAGTAAGGAGCGTCCTCACCTGCGAAGCTAAAGGCGGTGTTTGTGCCAAATGTTACGGAATGGACCTTTCCAACCGTAAACCCGTTGCGGTCGGTGAAGCGGTAGGTATTATCGCCGCTCAATCTATCGGTGAGCCCGGAACCCAGCTCACCATGAGAACATTCCACATCGGTGGTGCGGCGACAGCGGAAAAAATAAAGAGCGAACTAATTGCGGAAAACGACGGAATCCTAAAATATCACAATGTCAAATATGTTGTAGACCGGGCGGGAAGAAAAATTGTTACCTCCAAGCAGGCACAGGTTTACATAGTGGATAAGGGAAATGGCCGAATCTTGGAAAGACACCCCATTCCCCATGGGGCAATCCTCCTGGCGGAAGAGGATAGAGAAATTACAAAAGGAACTAAAATTGCGGAATGGAACCCCTTTGCGGAATTTATTATTGCCGAGGTTAAAGGTAAACTGCAACTAACCGATATTATTAAGGACGTAACTATTAAAGAAGAGAGGGACCCCATCACCGGAAAGATCTCCCTCGTTATCAGCTTTATGAAACCCAAAGATGCGATGCTTCATACCCCCAGGCTAACTATCGTCAGTGAAGATGGTAAGGAATACGTTTACGACCTGCCCGTTAACGCAACCCTTATGGTTTCCAGGGATAAATTAAAGTTGGTTTGGAAACCTTGCCCCACTTGTAGTGAAGCGGAAGGTGCGGAAATTCAACACCAATACCTTGAACCTGCCGAGGATATAGAGGTTTATCCCGGAGATATTTTGGCAAGACTTCCCAAGGAAACGGCTAAGGTTAAAGACATCGTCGGTGGTCTGCCCAAGGTTGAGGAGCTATTTGAGGCAAGACCTCCCAAAAACCCCGCAATTCTCAGCGAAATTGACGGGGAAGTTAAAATATACGAGGATGCGGACGAGATTATAATCTTCAACCCCTTCACTAAACAAACTTGGAGCCACAAAGTTGCAAAAGACGAACTTATCCTCGTCAAAGCGGGACAAATGGTCAGAAAGGGAACACCTATTACCGATAGAACCAAAGCGGAAATTGACGGAAGGGTTCAAATGACCTCTAAAGGTTATAAGATTGTCGTTTATAACAGGGAAACCGGTTTGGAAAAGGAATACTTTGTTCCCAAAGGAAAAATGCTCCTAGTCAAAGATGGAGATAGGGTTCAGGCGGGAGATCCCCTCACCGACGGGACACCCAATCCCCACGAAATCTTGCGAATTAAGGGAGTTGAAGAGCTACAGAAGTTCCTTATTAAGGAAATTCAAATGGTTTACAAACTCCAAGGGGTTGATATCCACGATAAACACTTTGAGATCATTATTAGACAAATGCTTAGAAAGGTTAGGATTACCGACCCCGGAGATTCCCGCTTTATCGTTAGGGAAATTGTGGATAAGGAGGACTTTGAGGAAGAAATTAAGAGAATAAAAGAGGTAGGTGGAAAACTCCCTAAAGCGGAACCAGTTCTGGTCGGTATCACCAAAGCGGCACTCCACACCAAATCCTGGATATCCGCCGCATCTTTCCAAGAAACCACCAAAGTTTTAACCGATGCGGCTTGCGAAGGTAAGATTGACGAACTTAGAGGACTAAAAGAAAATGTTATAATCGGTAACCTAGTTCCCGTAGGAACAGGAGAAGAGATATACAGCAAAGTGCAGGTGGAACCCCTATCTCAAGAAGTGGGAAACCGGCTTTTTACCGAAGAAGGGGAACAAAAAGCTTCCTGATTTAGCCTTTTATCTTCTTTAAAAACTCTTTTAGAGTTTCCTCTTCCAATTTGTAATTCCTTAAGTCGGTTTTAGGAATTTTAAACCACACCTTTAGTCCGGTTAATTTCTCTACAACCGAAGGGTTATCTCTTTCGGAAAAGTCTTCACCGGTGAATCGGTTAAAGACAAATCCTATGAGGTTCAATTTTAAAGACTTACCGTAGAAGGCGGTTAGAAAACTGCAGTTTATAGTTCCCAGTTTCGCATCACTGACTATTAAAACGGAAAGGTTAAGTTCCTTGGCGAAGTTTCCGTAGGTGTAATTCCCTTTTATAGGAACCGCCAATCCTCCCGCACCTTCAATAACAAGAAGGTCAAAAGCTTTTAGCTTTTGATAGTAAATCCCCTTTAACCTTTCTATTTCTATTTTCTCTCCCTCGTATTTTTCCGCCACCGCGGGGGCAAGGGGTAATTGAAAGGTATACGTTACCGTCTCCTCCAGCGGTTGGTTTAGAAGCTCGGATAAAAGTTTTGCATCCTGGGGGTAAGGATTGGCACCGGTTTCAACCGGTTTCCAATATCCAACCTTGTAACCCAAATCCTTTAGGGAACTACATAAGAGGTAAGAGAAAAAAGTTTTACCTATACCGGTATTGGTTGCGGTTACAAAAATGGGAAAACCCATAAAAAGGGATTAAATGATAAAGGAAAGAAAACTTATTAGTTGGTCTTTTCTTGCTTCTGCTTATTTTTTATGTAATTGAGCAGTCCACCTGCCATAAGGAGTTCGTATTGTCTGGGGGTTATATTAACGGTGGTTTCTATTTCAAAGGTATCTCCGGAAGGTTTTTTAACGGTTACCTTTATAGGTTTGCCCTCTTTAACACAAGCGGTGAGTTGTTCCCTTACGTTGGGGATTTCAATCTCATCGTTTTGGTCAATTTTCTCGTAATCGGCGGGGTTTACGAATTCCAGGGGCAGTATTCCGAAGTTGCAGAGGTTTTGGTGGTGAATTCTGGCAAAGGATTTGGCAATTACAGCCCTTACCCCCAAGTATCTAGGTGCCAATGCGGCGTGTTCCCTGGAAGAACCTTGTCCGTAGTTTTCTCCACCTACAATTACGGTGGCTATTCCTTGCTCTTTATTGTTTAGAGCCCTTTGGGCAAAGCCTTCGTCTACGTAGTGGTATACGTATTTGGAGATTTCGTAAATGTTGGACCTTAGGGGTAGGATTTTGGCTCCCGCGGGCATAATGTGGTCGGTTGTTATGTTATCTCCAACTTTTATTTCTACCTTTCCTTTAATAGTCTCAGGCATTTCGTCAAATTCGGGTAGAGGTTTTATGTTGGGACCCCTTCTTATCTCTACTTTTTCCCTTTCCCCTTTGGGTAGAGGGGGTATAAGTAGTGCATCATTGTAAGGCAAGAATTTTTCGGGCAAGGTTACCCTAATGGGTTCGCCAAGGGTTCTGGGGTCGGTTATGTAACCGGTCAGGGCCGCGGCCGCGCAAGTTTCGGGAGATGCCAAGTATACCCCCGCGTCCAGAGTTCCGGAACGGCCTTTGAAGTTTCGATTAAAGGACCTTACCGATATACCTTTGGAGGGAGGTGCCCATCCCATACCGATACAAGGACCGCATGCTGTTTCAATAATCCTCGCTCCCGCATTAATTAGGTCCGCCAAAGTTCCGTCCCTAGCGATTTGCTCCAAAACCTGTCTGGAACCGGGGGCTATTATAAGGGATACATCCCTGTGTACTTTTTTGCCTTTGAGAATTTCTGCAACAGTCTTAAGGTCTCTGTAGGAGGAGTTTGTGCAGGAACCTATAACAACTTGGTTAACTTTAATTCTCTTACCTTGGAGTTCCCTAACGGGGACAACATTATCGGGCGAGTGGGGTTGAGCTATTAAAGGTTCCAATTCATCAAGATTTATAATGACTTCCTCGTCATACTCCGCATCGGGGTCGGGCAAGAGTTCAATCCAATCTTGTTCCCTTCCCTGCCTGCGGAAGAAGTCCAACGTTAGTTCATCGGAGGGGAATATTGATGTGGTAGCTCCCAATTCAGCACCCATATTGGTAATCGTTGCCCTTTCGGGAACGGATAGAGCCTTTATTCCCTCTCCGACGTATTCAAAAATTTTCATAAGCCCGCCTTTAACGGTAAGCCTGCGGAGCATTTCAAGGATTATGTCCTTTGCGGAAACCCATGGGGGAAGTTGTTTGCCCCTGAGTTCAACTTTAACGATTTTGGGCATTTTGGTGTAGAAGGGCTCTCCCGCCATTGCGGCAGCTACGTCCAATCCTCCCGCACCTATTGCTATCATTCCCGCCCCACCGGCGGTGGGAGTGTGGGAGTCCGAACCTAACAAAGTTTTTCCCGGTTTGGCAAACCTTTCTAGGTGAACTTGATGGCAGATACCGTTGCCGGGTTTGGATACCCAAATTCCATATTTCATTCCTACGGTTCTCAAATACTCATGGTCGTCGGGGTTTCGGAAGTCAAGCTGTAAGGTGTTGTGGTCTATATAAGAAACCGATAGGTCGGGAGTTTTTACCTCATCTACTCCCATTGCCTCAAATTCAAGGTAAGCCATAGTTCCGGTAGCGTCTTGGGTGAGGGTTTGGTCTATTCTAATGGCTATCTCTTTACCCGGTTCCATTTCACCGTGAACGAGGTGCTCTTTGATAATTTTCCAAGCAACGGTTCCCTTTGCCATAATGTAGACCTCCGTAGGTTTTTATTAAAAAAAAGCAGTTATACCAAAAAGGGGAGAAGAAAGAAAGAGATTAAACATGTAGGGGGATTTAGTTATTTAAAAGCTTGTCAATTATTGCGTTGAAGGTTTTAGAAGGTCTCATGAGGGATACAACTTTTTCGTAGAGTTCAATAACTTCTTTCTGTTTTTCGGGAGGTAGTTTTTCAAGAATTTGTTTTTCAACGGGGTCGTTGGGATTTAGCCCGAAGAAGTACCAAGCGTCTATACCCGCGGGTTTTCCTTCGGTAGCCCTTATCTCTTCAAGGATTTGCTCCTCTTTTTCGGCCAATTCTTTTGCAACGGGAGCAAATTTTTCTTTCAGTTCTTTATCCTCTCCTTGCTCGGCGAGGGCTTCCGCCCAAAATCTAGCCAGATAGTAGTGGGAACCTCGGGTGTCTAGCTGACCCACTTTTCTTTTGGGAGTTTTATCTTCCATTAGGTATTTGTAAATTGCTTTGTAAAGCGCATCGGCGATAACTTTAGCCTTTTTGTTTTCGGGGTTGTTTCTGTATACGTGCATTAGAGCTTCGTATACCGCCAAGAATTCACCCAAGGAGTCCCACCTTAGGTGGCTTTCTTTTAGAAACTGGGATACATGTCGGGGTGCGGAACCACCCGCTCCGGTTTCCAAGAGTATTCCGCCCTTTAGTAGGGGAACTATAGATTGGGCCCTTGCCGAGGTTCCAACCTCTATTATGGGGAACAGGTCGGTTAGATAGTCCCTAAGAACGTTTCCGGTAACTGCGATTGTGTATTTACCCTCCCTGAAGCGTTTGAGGGTGAATTTCATAGCATCTTTGGGGGGCATAATATACCAGTCAACACCCTCAAGTTTTCCTTCCTTTTCCAACCTTTGCAGTTCGCGTTTAACAATTCTTATAAGTTCTCTATCGTGGGCCCTTCTTCTGTCCAACCAGAAAACAATGGGAACGTTGTCGTTATACTCTTGGGAGGCCTCCTTGGCCCTTTTAACCGCTATCTCAATCCAGTTTTTGATTGCAACATCTTTTGTTTGGCAGCTTCTGTAAATATCGCCTTTGTTGACCCTGTGTTTCATAAGGACGTTGCCGTCCTCGTCGCGGATTTCAATAATTCCGTCCTCGGGAGGAAAGAAGGTCTTATCGTGAGAACCGTATTCTTCCGCCTTTATAGCCATTAAACCTATGTTTTCAACGGAACCGACACCGGCAGGGTCAAACTGACCCCTAACTTTAATGTCTTCAACGATTTCGTCGTACATAGTAGAGTAGCTTCTGTCGGGAACGGTAATAACTACATCGTCCTCTTCGCCTTGGGGACCCCATCCTTGGAGACCGTTTTTGATTACCGCGGGAACGGATGCGTCAATGATTACATCGTTGGGTCTGTGCAGGTTGGTTATACCCCTGTCGGAGTCCACCATATACATTCTGGGTCTCTCTTTGTAAATTTCCTCTATAGTTTTCTTAATAGCCTCTTGCTCCTCGGGGGAGAGTTTTTGCATTTTCTCTTCCAGGTCTACCAATCCCCTCTCGGGTTTGAACCCTATCTTCTCCAGAAGGTCTCCGTGTTTTTCCCACAATTTTTTGTAGTAAACCCTTATGGCATCCCCGAATATTACGGGGTCGGAAACTCTCATCATGGTAGCCTTCACGTGAAGCGAGAAGAGTATATCGTTTTCTTTGGCGTCTTGGATTACCTCTTCAAAGAATTCCCTTAGGACTTTTCTATTCATCCAAGTTCCGTCTATAACGTCTCCTTTTTCGCCTTGGATCTCTTTGAGAACTATTTCCTCACCGGTTTTGGGGTTCACGAAAACGTATTTGAGCTTGGTATCTTTTTCAAGGACCACCGATTTTTCGTGTGCGTAAAAGTCACCCGATTTCATATAGGCGACGTAGGACTTCTGGTGGGGGTCGGTAGGTTTAAGTTTGTGGGGGTGTTTTTTTGCATATTCCTTAACGGGTTGGGCTATTTTTCTTATGGAGTTACCCGCCCTAATGACGGGGTTAACTACAGAACCTACGCAAGCGTCGTATTTCTTTTTAATTTCTTCCTCTTCGGGAGTTTTGGGTTCTTCGGGATAATCGGGTAGGTCAAATCCCCTCTTCTTGAGTTCTCTAACGGTGTCTATGAGCTGGGGAACCGATGCGGAAATATTGGGGAGTTTTATTAAATTGCATTCCGGTTTCCAAACGAGCTCTCCTAAGTAGGCCAAGTCGTCGGGTTCGTAACCGAATTGGGCCAAAACCCTTCCCGCCAAGGAAATATCTTTTACATCAATTTCAACGCCCGCATCTTTGGTAAAAGCCTTAACGATGGGCAGCAAAGAATAACTTGCCAGCTGAGGAGCCTCGTCGGTCTTAGTCCAGGTAATTACGGGTTTTGTCATTTTAAACCTCCAAAAATAAAAGTTTTTATTCAATGTTAACTAAAGAGAGTTTTCCAAGCATTAAACTTAAGAGGCTCGTATTTATCTATGAGTTTTATTGTAAAATTGAAAAAAAGATTAGATATTGGGAAACCAACTGGGAAATTGAGAAATCTCTTCCCAGTTGTAGGCTACGGTTAATATGGTGGTTTCCTCCCAAGGTTTTCCTATTACCTGCCCTCCTACGGGTAAGTTATTGGCGGTAAGACCTATGGGAACGCTTACCGCGGGAAGGCCTGCCAGGTTTACGGAAACGGTGAATATATCGGACAGATACATATCTATCGGGTTGTTCAGTTTTTCTCCGAATTTGAAAGCGGGTGTAGGGGTTGTAGGGGTTAGGATTACGTCCACCTCTTTAAATACCCTCGCAAAGTCCTTGTAAAGGAGTCTTTGGATTTTTTTCGCCTTAAGGTAGTAAGCATCGTAATATCCCGTTGATAGCGCAAAAGTTCCCAGCATTATTCTCCTTTTGACTTCGGATCCAAAACCCTCATCCCTGGTTTTGGTATACATTTCGGTCAAGTCTTTATATTTGGGAGTTCTGTAGCCGTAACGGACCCCGTCATACCTGGCGAGGTTTGAAGAAGCTTCGGAAGTTGCTATTACATAATAAGTGGGGATCGCATACTTGAGCATAGGAAGTTCTACGGTTTTTAATTCCACACCTTGGGTTTTTAATTTTTCAAGCCAATTTTCAAATATTTCCCTAACTTCACCGCCGAGTCCCAGGTCAAATATTTCTTTGGGGATTCCCGCCTTTAATCCCTTTATAGGTTTTTTTATCTCCTCTACAAAGTTGGGAACCGGTTTATCGGCACAGGTGCTGTCTTTGGGGTCTTTACCGCTTATAACTTCCAAAAGGAGGGCTACATCTTCCGTATACCTTCCGAAGGGTCCAATTTGGTCTAAAGAACTGGCAAAGGCTACAAGTCCATACCTTGAAACCCTACCGTAGGTAGGTTTTAATCCTATAACTCCACAAAAGGAAGCAGGTTGTCGGATAGACCCTCCCGTGTCCGAACCCAAGGAAAGGGGTGCCATTAAGGATGCTACCGCGGCGGCGCTCCCCCCCGAAGAGCCCCCGGGAACCCTTTCCAAATCCCAGGGATTTTTGGTCGGTCCAAAAGCGGAATACTCGGTGGAAGAACCCATTGCGAATTCGTCCATATTGGTTTTTCCGATAATTATTGCCCCTTCTTTTTTTATCCTTTCGCTTACCGTTGCATCGTAAGGGGCTACGAAGTTTTCAAGCATTTTGGAACTACAAGTCGTTTTAACCCCGTAGGTGAGTATGTTATCTTTAACCGCTATGGGTACTCCAAAGAGCTTTCCACCCTTAACCCTTTTGGCCTTATCGTAAGCTTGTTCCACCATTAAGGTTACAAAGGCGTTTATTTTTTCCTCAACCTGCCGGATCCTTTTGGCAAAGGTTTCAACAACTTCGGTGGGGGAGATATTTCCTTTTGCTATTTCTTCCCTGAGCCGAACGGCGGGAAGTTTGATAATTTCGTTAACCATTAAAGGGAATTATTTTCCCCAAGAGTACACCAAAAAGGTGAAAGGGAAAAATTACAGAACTAGGTTTTTAATTCTTTCCGCCGCTTCCAGTAGTCTTTCGGTGGGAACGGTTAATGAAATCCTGAAGTATCCCTCACCCGCTTCTCCGAAACCGTTTCCAGGGGTAACTACTATACCCGCTTTGTCCAGAAGTAGTTTTGTAAATTCCGCGGAGGTGTACCCTTCGGGAACTTTTACCCAAAGGTAAAAGGTTGCATTGGACTTAAACGGTTTTAACCCGATTTTTTCCAACGCTTCGGTCATAACCCTTCTTCTTTCTTCATAAATCGGAATTATTTGTTTTCTGTATTTTTCGCTGTTTTTGAGGGCTTCTATTCCCGCTATTTGAACCGCATTGAACTGTCCGCTATCTACGTTGGTTTTTACCTTCCCGAGACCTTGGACCAACTCTTCGTTACCGACCGCCATTCCTATACGCCAACCAGTCATGTTGTAGGTTTTAGAGAGGGAATGAAATTCTATTGCCACATCTTTAGCACCGGGTATCTGCAAAATGGAGAGAGGTTTATCGTTTTCATCGTAGTAAATCTCGGAGTATGCCAAGTCGGAAGCCACTATTACGTTATAAGTTTTAGCCCAATCTATAAGCTTTTCGTAGAATTCACGGGTAGCGGTGGCGGAAGTGGGGTTGTTGGGGTAATTTACCCAAATTATTTTTGCCCTTTTGGCAATCTGCTCGGGAATAGTGTCAAGGTTTATTAGAAATTTATTTTCCTCCTTTAGAGGGACGGTATAGGGTATCCCTCCGGCAAAAATTGTTCCTATTTTGTAAACGGGATAGGCGGGTTCGGGAACTATCACTATATCGCAGGCGTCTACAAACGCCAAGGGAAAGTGGGCTATACCCTCTTTTGAACCTATAAGGGTAACAACTTCTTTATCGGGGTCAAGCTCTACATTAAAACGTTCCTTATACCACTGGGCTACCGCTTTTCTAAAGGCGGGGAGACCTTTGTAGGACGGGTATCTGTGATTGGCGGGGTCTTCGCAGGCTTTTTGTCCCGCTTCTATAATTTCCTTAGGAGTGGGAAGGTCGGGGTCTCCAACTCCCAAGTCTATAACATCCACACCCTGCTTGATTTTTTCCTCTTTGAGCCTATCCAGCTCCGC
>DTXZ01000003.1 GCA_012962155.1 Aquificales bacterium | reverse complement strand
GCCTTTCATATCTAATTTAAGTAGAGAATTTACTAAGTATGCTCTATCAGATATTGCTGGGATCAATAGTGGATATAAACCCCGAAAAGGGAACATTCTCCGTTCTCGTAGAAGCCTACAACAGGGCTACGGTGGAATTGGTTGAACTGCTTGAGGAAGGAGAGGAGATTTTCAACATAGAGGGACCCAACGGAACTCCCTTCCCCGTGGGGAAATATGGAACCGTCCTTTTGGTAGGGCAAGGTTGGGGAGCTGGAGCCAACTACCCCATAGCGAAAGAGCTCCTATCCGTCCAAAACGAAGTTTACGCCATTTTGGCTGGCGGTAGCAGGGAAAATATCTACTGTGAAGAGGAGTACAAAACCCTCTTAGGGGAGGAAAAGGTTTTCGTTTATACCGAAGATGACGATTACGGCAAAGAGGGTGGCGTAGCCCAGGCGGTTGAGGAATTTATAAGGGATGTTAAGCGGCCCGATTTAGTGGTATTTGCGGGAAGCCCGGTAGGAGGCGAAGAAGTGGCCCAGATTACCAGGGATAAGGGCGTTAAAAACTTCTCATTGGTAGCCTCCACAATGCTTTGTACCAGCGGGCTCTGCCTCACCTGCAGGGTAAAAGTTGGAGACAAAATGGTTTTAAACTGCATAGAAGGGCCCTATTTGGACGGGAACTCGGTGGATTGGAAAATGGTAACCTTTAGAAACGGTTACTATTGGGATTTGGAAAAAGAAGGGGCGGAATACTTTGCCAATAAAATCTTGCCCAAACTAAAGAGAAAAAAACAGAAGACTTAAAAACATTGGGGAGGTTTAGAAAATGGCTATACGTTGGTTGGATAGGAATGAAACCGTTTTGCTTCCTCCCGAAGTGAGGAAAAAAACCTTCAAAGAATACGATATGGGTTATACCGTTAATCAACTCCTCGACGAGTGCGACCGTTGTATATTCTGCAGAGACTACGACAAGAGATGTAAGGCGGGATGTCCCGTAAACAACGATATTCCGGTATTCATAGATTTGGTTGAAAAGGGAAAAATAGTTGAAGCTTACAAGGTTCTTTTAAAAACCAATCCTTTCCCCGCCATAACCGGTAGGGTTTGTCCTCAAGAGAGACTTTGCGAAGGTAGCTGTATCTTGACTTACGATACCGTAAAACAGAAGAAAAATAAGGGTTTACCCGTAGGAATAGGGGCTATAGAGAGATTTATAGGAGACGCCATTAGGCTTAGCGGAATAGAAATAGACGAGGGGATAAAGCCCGATAGCGGTAAAAAGGTTGCCATTATCGGTGCGGGGCCCGGTGGTTTAACCGCCGCCTACTACCTTAGAAAAGAGGGGCATGAAGTTCACGTCTTCGACGCCCTTCCCCAAATAGGTGGCGTTATGGCTTACGGAATTCCTCCCGAAAGGCTTGACAGGAAAGTTCTAAAGTGGGAGGAACGGAGACTCCGCAAAATGGGAATAAAATTTCACTTGGGAGTCCTCGTAGGTAAATCGGTAACCCTTTACGACCTCTACGGGGAATTTGACGCAATAATTCTCGCCACCGGTAGCGGAAGGGGTAAGATGATGGGTATCCCCGGTGAGGAGCTAAACGGCGTTTACACAGCTATAGAGTTTCTAACCAGAGTAAATCTACTCAAGGCCTACGAGTTTCCCAAGGCGGGAACTCCCGTTAAGCTCGGAAAGAAAACCGCGGTTATAGGTGGAGGTTTTACCGCTGTAGACTGCGCCCTCGACGCGGTAAGACTGGGGGTTGAAACCCACGTCGTTTACAGAAGAACGAGGGAAACCTCCTCCGCAAGGGACGTGGAATGGGACCACTTGGCGGAAGAAGGAGCAATATTACACTGGCTAACCCAACCTATTGAGATAATAGGGGATGAAAACGGAAAAGTTAAAGGTTTGAAGTGCATTAAAATGGAGCTTGTTCCCGATCCCAATGGCGGAAGACCCAGACCCAAACCGATAGAGGGCAGCGAACACATCATTGAGGTGGACAGCGTAATCTTTGCGGTAGGGCAAGATGCCAACCCCACCGCCTACGAAGGGGTTAAAGAAATTCAAACCAACAAGTGGAACAACGTAGACGTGGACGACCACTTTAGGACTTCTTGGAAAGGAGTTTTCGCGGTTGGAGATTTAGTAAACGGAGGAGATACCGTAGTTAGGGCTATAGCCCACGGAAGAAAAGCCGCTCAATACTGTCATGAATATTTAACAACGGGCGAATGGCCCGAAAACTGGGAAGCCCACCCCAAACCTTGGACTCTTTAATTTTTCCTCTTTTCAAAAACCTTTAATTTCCGGTTTGTATCTGCCTTTAAAACCTTCCAAATAGTGGATGTAAAAAGTTTTTATAGGTTTCCCCCGCCAGTAGACGGTAAATAATTTAGTCCAAACCAGTCTGTCAAAACTATCCATTATCGCCTTCGGCGGTGAACCGAAATAGGTTACAAAAATACCATTTTTCCCTTTCAGTTTTTCCCAAACGAAAACCTCATGGGGACTTAGTTTTTCACCCTTTAAAAATCTCCTCAAAAGGTCAAAACTTTTGGCCTGCCAAAGGTTGTATTGGTTCATTCTCTGGTAGTAGTTAAAAACATAGGTTTGGGGGTTACCTTTAACGTAAAAAGCCATTTCCGCGCTTATTTGGTATAGGTTGGAAAATATAAAATCCGTTTTGGGATTGTAAAACCGGCTTACAAACCCACCCAAGTTTTCCCATCCGATGGCAACCCTTGTGGGGTCTTTGGAAGGAGGTAGGAGTCTAGAAAGACCCAATTTGTCTATAATGGGAGGATAAAAGGCTACCGCGGAAAGGAAAAGGGAAAGAAATAAGACAGCCAAAGAGGGTAGGGTGTACCTTCTAAAACCCTTTAGGTAATAGTAACCCGCCAAAATTCCCCCCGTAAAGTAGGCAAAACCCGCCCAGTTACCGTAAACCGATTTTTTTAAAGCCCAAAGTTGGAATAGGAGATACGGGGGGAGCGAAAAAAGGGTTAGGGGAAAGAAAACTTTTTTCGGGGAAAGGTTTTTAACCCACCCCCAAAGTAGGTAAAAGAAAAATCCCACCCCCAATAGGAAAACTTGAGAGATTAGAAAATTCCAAAAGCTCTCCCATTGGGGAAATCGGTAAACTTTACCGACCCCCGAAAGTCCCAAAACGTGTTTAAAGGAGACCCACCCGTGGGTATAGTTCCAATAGAGCACCGGCAGGGTAAACAGAAACCCTATTCCCATTGCAAGGTAGGGTTTGTAGGTCTTAAACAAACGGGGTTTTTTTAGAAGAATATAAGCCACCCCCAGTGGGAAAAAGAAAGCTTGGGAATATTTGGCCCAAAATCCCAAACCGCCCGCCATACCCAAAGATAGCCACCAACCTGTCCTTTCGGTTGCAACCGCCTTGTAAAGTAGATAAAAAGATAAACCCCAAAAGAAAAAGAGTGGGGTATCGGTTGTAAAAATAAAGGAAAGGGCGTTAAACCCCACAAAGGCGTTGGGTAGCAGTCCTAACCAAAAGGCGATTTTCTCACTTTTAAAAAGCTCCTTTGAAAGTTGAAAAATCAGTAGAGAAGAGAGAAATCCAAAAATGGCAGGCCAGAATCTAACCGCAAACTCGGTGTTGCCCAAAAGAGAGGTTGAAATGAAGTTTAAGTAGGCTATAAGGGGAGGCTTGGAGTAGTAGGACAAATCTAAATGGCGAGACCAGTCCCAATATTGGGCTTCTTCGGGGAATAGGTCAAAAGGGGTTATAAGGATATAAACAAACCTCAAAAGGAGGATAAAAAAGTTTATTACCAAAAAGGTTTTAAACATAAAGGGAAAATACTATCCTTTGAGGAAGCGGTAATACCTTTTCATAGCCAAATGTCCCTCTATTCGGTGGAGGGTATCCAAAGCTACGCCTACAGTAATAAGGGCTGTAGTTCCTCCAAAGTAAAAAGGAATGTGGGTTTTAATCTGAATAATTACGGGAATAACCGCTATAACCGAAAGAAACAGCGCCCCCACAAAGAGCAGACGGTTTATCACGGTTGCCAAATATTCCTCCGTTTCTTTACCGGGACGGACGCCGGGGATAAAAGCCCCCGCTTTTCTTAAATTTTCCGCAATGTCTTGGGGATTGACTATAACCGATGCGTAAACATAGGTAAATAGGATTATCAGGGCTACATAGATGATGTTGTAGACCAAAGAATCGTAGCGGAACCACTCCTGGAGAAAAGATAAACTCTCAAAGTGAAACAGTTGCACAAAGGTGGCGGGCATAACCAAAATTGCCTGGGCGAAAATTATGGGCATAACGCTAACGGGATTGAGTTTTATGGGTAAATAAGAAACGGTAGGCGCCCCAAAACCCAAGTTCCTTTGGGGGTATTGGATAGGTATTCTCCTCTCCGCTTCATGGATTATTACAATTCCAACCACAATTGCCAAAACGGCAATAATAACCACCGCGAGGTCTATTACCGAAATTTCACCCGTTTTGTAGGTGTTTACAATTTGCATAACCATAGAAGGGAAACCCGCCACTATACCCGCAAATATCAGTATTGAGGAACCGTTACCTATACCGTGTTTGGATATTCTCTCCCCAAGCCAGGTTACAAACATTGCACCCGCAACCAAAATGAGGATGGTTTGAAGGGTAAAACCTATACCGGTGGAATATACCAAAGGGGTTCCATCGGGCGTAGTTTGGTTTTGAAGCCACACCGTTAAAAAAAGAGCTTGGACGGTTGCTATAAAGAGGGTTAAGTATTTGGTGTATTCCTGTATTTTATACCTTCCGTAATCTCCCTCCTCCGTTTGGAGTTGCTTTAAATAAGGTACGGAAGCGGTCAAAAGTTGCATTAAGATAGAGGCGGTTATGTAAGGTAGAATTCCGAGTGCAAAGACGGTCATCTTCCCCAAAGCTCCACCTGAAAAGATGTTGTAGAGCATAAAAATACTTTGGTTGAACTGATTAAAAAACTCCTCCAAAGCGGGGGTATTTATTCCCGGCAGAGGTATATGTGTACCGAGGGCGTATATAACGAGAATTCCGAGGGTATAAATTAGCCTCCTTCTAAGCTCTTCAATTTTCCAAATATCCAAAACCCACCGTAACATAAATTAGAGAAATTTTAACCCCTTCGTAAGGAGATATCCCCGTAGGGAAAAGTTTTTAAAGCTCCAAAGCAGGTTTTTATTACCGCCAACCCCTTTTCGTTGATTCCCAAAAGTCTTCCGCACTCTCTTTGGTCTACAACTACCCTCTTTCCCTTCCAAAGCAGTTTTCTGTTAATGGCCGGCACAAAAGGTTTAAAGCCTTCGCTCCTAAACCTTAATATGTTTTCCGAAAGATAGTTCAGCAATAGGGTTGTAAATTCGTAAAAGTCCACCCTATTTTGGGTTGCCAGATAAATGGAAGTTGCACCCTCTTTTAGTTCGGGTGGAAAACCGTCCATATTTAGGTTTACCCCTATACCCACCACCAAATCGGTGGAATTGGTTTCTATTAAGATTCCCGCAACCTTTTTCTCTCCTATGTATACATCGTTGGGCCACTTTATTTTTGAAAGGGTATAGGTGTCTACCGCTTGGGAAACTGAAAGCCCGAAAACGAGCGACAGGCGCGACAATTCCCGCCCCTCTACAAAAAATTCTTTGGGCAATTTAAAGGAGAGGTAAAGCCCCCCTCCGGGGGGAGAGAACCACCTTTTACCCCTTCGGCCCCTACCTTTCGTCTGCCTTTTGGCTATAAATGGCTTGAATTGGGGGAAATCACTTTTCTTAACCCAGTCTTGGGTGCTTGAAACTTCCTCAACAATAACGGGTTCGGAAAATATACCGACACAAACCCCTTCCACCGAAAATAAAAACTTATAACTTTCCTTAAGATTTGTAAAATTACAAATAATATCAAGAAAAATTACTTGAGTTTTATTTCAACTTTATTTGTTTTTTTGCAGAAATACATCGCTTCATCGGCCCGCTTTATTATTTCTTCGGGGGTATCGCTACCAAAAGGTATGGTTAAACCTACGCAGAAATCTATCTTTATTTGATGGTTACCAATGGTGATGGGCGGTATAGTCTTTCTGAGTTTTTCAAAAAGTTTTTTGGCGTCTTCCAGGTCTATATCAAACAATACCGCTATAAACTCGTCTCCACCGTATCGGGCCAAGAAATCCTTTCTTTTCAAATTACTCCTAATAAAATAAGCAAAATGTTTTAAGATTTTGTCACCCGCCAGGTGTCCGTAGGTATCGTTTATATTCTTAAATTTGTTTAGGTCTAGAAAGGCGATAACTATATTCCTTTCCATAGCGAATTTAGGCAGATTTGGGAGAAACTCCTTAAGGGCTAACCTATTCCATATACCCGTTAAAGGGTCTATATATCTATCCCTGTTTATCGCCTCCAGCTCGTACTCTATCCTTACAATTTCCTCCCTAAGTTCCTCAAGTGAAATTTTTTCCTTCTCCAGTTTGCCTATAAGGTTATCCAACCATTGGCGAAGGGTTTTGGACTCCTCCAACCTTTTTAGGTCCTCAACCACCTCACCCAAAGAGTTGCTACTTTTTTCTAAAACCTTATTGGCTTTTTTTAAAATGCACTTTATAGGATTGTCTATTTCCTCCTCCTGTTGAAAAAATTTTTCGTAATAGAGTTTGTAGTTTTCGGGGGTTGGATCTATTTTGTTTTTTATCAAAAACACAAAGGTATTCCACGCGGTCTCGTATATTTTCTTCTTCTGTTTAAGAAGCTCTTCAAAACTTATCATCAACTTATTAAATATACCTTCGCTTATCTAATCCACTATAACTCTACCCTTTCCTAGTTTTTTTGCGGTGTATAACCTTTTATCCGCCAATTGGAGAGCCTTTTCCAAATCTTTAACTTCGGAAGGTATCTTCGCAACTCCGCAGGAAACATTCAAAGGTATGTTGTATTTGTTTCCCAAAGCCTTAACATTTTTTGAAATTCTTTCGAAAATCGGACATTTTTTACAAACTTTTGGGTCGTTAAAATATTCGCAGTTTATTATTCCCAAAATAAATTCATCCCCTCCCCACCTCCCAACTATATCGTAAACTCGGACGTTACTTTTTAATATCTTGGCAAATTCTTTTAAAACCTTATCCCCTTCCGCGTGTCCGTAGGTGTCGTTTATCTTTTTAAAAAAGTCCATATCAACAAAGCAGAGACAAAGGGTTTCTTTGTTATGTCTTTTTATTTTGGCAATCTCTTTCTTCAGCTCCTCAAGAAGGGCTTTACGATTTAAAAGACCCGTAAGTTGGTCGGTAGTAGCCTCTCTGTGAAGCTGTTCCAGTAGTTTTTTGTTTTCCTCCAAAATTTCATCGTATCTTTCGGAAATCTCTTTAAGGATATTCAGTAAAAGTCTTATCTTCCATTCTTGGCGTGTCATAACTCTTTAACCCCAACAACAACCGACGTTTGATTATAAAACTTTAAATGTTTTCTGTATTTATCGGGCGCTATTTCCCCCAGAGTAAAAAAGCCAAAGAGGGGGGCGTTAAATATTGATGCGTAATGTCTAGCTTCTTCTATATGTAAATCCTCCAAAGCGTATTGCCTTCCCATACAGGAAAAGTTAAAACCCAGTTCAACCTTTTGTAAACTTTTTTGAACTCTTAGAGCCTCTTTAGTTCCCGCATAAAACATTTCCTCCTTAAGTCCGAACGAAAATCGAAAACTCCAATCCGCCTTTATAGGCCCCCAAAATTCCACGTAACCGAGGTCGTCGGGAATATCTTTAATAACCCTAACAATGGAGACTATTCCCTCCTTTTCATCTAGTATCACTATAGGTGAATACCAAAAAATTCTTATATCCTCTATAGGAAGACCCTCTATAAGTTTTTCCATAATGTTTTTCACCGGTTCGCCGTTTACTTCGTATATGCGATTGTTAACCGCCTTAGTTATTTTGTATATTGGACCCACTGTTCTAAGTCCTTGAGCCAAACCGAAACAAAAATCTACATTTTTTAAAGTCAAAATAGCGAAACCGTTTCTTATTTCCCCTTCGGAGGTATAAACATTGGCAACTACGCCGTTGTTTATTAATCCCGAAGCAACTCCACCCAAAATATTTACCGGTTCCTTCAAAAGGGTATTTAGGTCTTCAATAAAAATCCCTATCTTCCCCCCCGAGTATGAAGCGAACATCAAATTGATAGCCTTAATTTTGGAGTAAAAATTTATATATTCCGCGGTTTCCTTTAACCTTTTTTCGTAATTTTTATCCAAGTCCCTTACGGTTAATATTGAAAAATTACCATTTTTTTGAAATTTTAAAAAAAGGGCAACCAAACCTTCTTCCACTGTTTTATCGTTGACAAAAGAGGTTACGGAATGAAAGGCAACCCATTTATTTTCCCCTAAATACTCGTTAAAAGTTTCCACGATGCTTTCATTTATGGGATATATTTCGGGGGAGAAGGCAATTATTGCCAGGTCAAAATCTTCGCTTTTGTAAAAGATATCGTATTTCAATTGCCGTATAACATCCTCAAGGGCAAATTTGAGTACGGGAACCCTTGAATAGTAAACCCTTGCTATCATCCTACTTGTAGTGGTAGATTTTAAAAACCTTTACTTTTATTGAAAAAGTAAAGTAACCGTTAAAATCTACCTTTGAGGTGAGCGTAATTACAAAAAACCTCAAACCCCTTTGGGAACAACTTACCTTTCCTTTTGTAATCTATCTGAGTAGGTTAAGGGTAAACCCCAACACTTTAACTGTTTTGGGAATAGTGTTTATCGCTTTTTCCGTTCCCTTTTTGGCTAGTGGTAATTTCCTATCGGGGGGTATTTTGGTTTTATTCGGGGCCTTGTGCGACGCCCTAGACGGACACCTAGCCCGAACCTCCAAAAGGGTCTCCAAATTTGGTGCCCTATTGGACTCCACCCTCGATAGGATAGGAGACTTTTTACCCCTTATGGGTTTGGCGCTGTATTTTGCCAAAAACTCCCTATGGCTTGTTGTGGTCCTTTTAAATATCCTCTTCTGGTTTTTAGTGAGCTATGTAAAGGCACGCCTTGAAGGTTTGGGAGTAAAAGAACCTATAGGCGGTATCTTTGAAAGAACGGAACGCCTTACGGTTTTGATTGTCTCCCTTCTCCTCGGATGGATTGAAATGGGACTTGTAATTACCCTTATAGGTTCCACAACAACCTTCCTTCAAAGGTTGTATATGGGTTATAAAAGGTTGAAATAAAAAGGGGAGATTAATAGTCTTGAGGGTTATCCGTTACCTGACATTTGATACCTTTATTGGGAAGGTAGCTGCATTCCGCATAATAATCGCCTATTGGCTTTCCACCGCTATCAATCAACATAGTGGTAACATCGGCAGATTTTTTGTCCTGGCCTTTGTCCTTTAATTGCCCTTGAGAATCACATTTTAAGTTTTTAGCAGTTAATTTATTTTCTTTGAGATATAGATTACTTTGAGTTTCATTGTCGACAAGAACAACATAGTTATTACCGTCAGGTGTTTCTATGTTGTTAGGCGTCAAATTTTTACAATTAGGAAAGTTCTGGACTATGTTGTCAGTTATATCGGTATCGGGATGGTCCATACAATAGGTTACAAGGTCCATAAGGCATGACCTTGCATGGGGCTCCGCGTAGGCGGATACCCTAGCCTTTTGCTGATATTTTAGGTAGGAGGGAATAGCCATAGATGCCAAAATGGCGATGATAGCGATAACGATGAGCAGTTCAATAAGGGTGAAACCTTTCTTTCCCTCCTTAGAATTTAGCTCTACCGCCCTTTTTAGGTCTTCCAAAAGTTTTCTCATTTTTAAAACCTCCCTAAGTTATCCTTAATTTTTAAAATATCACAAATGTAAAAAAAACTACCCGAAAACCTTCATTATCCTGTAGTAGGTATCCCTCTGGGCGGGAATAAACCCCGCTTTTTTTATAGCTTTAACCATTTCTTCCACTTTTGGGATTTTTACCCTGTAACCGGTTGAGGTTATTACGCTCTCTTCTATCATCACGCTTCCGAGGTCGTTTGCCCCAAAGTGGAGACCTATAACCCCCACTTCAAGGGTTTGGGTTACATGGGAACTCTGTACGTTTTTGAAGTTGTCCAAAAAGACCCTGCTAAAGGCTAAAACCCTTAGGTAACGGGTAGGGGGAGCCTTTTTTACCTTGTCCATTTGGGTGTTTCCCGGGACAAAAGTCCAAGGTATGAAGGCGGTGAAACCACCCGTTTTGTCCTGAAGGCCTCTAACCCTTAGCAGGTGTGAAACTATATCCTCATCTCTTTCGTAGTGGCCAAACATCATCGTTGCGGTGGTTTTCATACCCAATTTGTGGGCTGTTTCGTGCACCTCAAACCACTCGTCCACACTGCATTTATTGGGACTTATTAAGTTTCTCACCCTGTCGGTTAGTAATTCCGCCCCCCCTCCGGGAACACTGTCCAAGCCCGCCTCTTTTAGGGTTTTTAAAACCTCCTCTACCGTGATGTTTTCCCTTTTGGCAAGAAAAACAATTTCGGGTGCCGATAGGGAATGTATCTGCACTTGGGGGAAGCGTTTTTTTATCTCCCTAAAGAGTTTTACGAAGTAATCCAAACCCAAGTCGGGATTTATTCCCCCTTGCATTAAAAGGGTTGTTCCCCCCCATTCAACCAACTCTTGGACCTTTTTTAAAACTTCTTCCAGCGAAAGGATATAACCCTTTTTCCTTTCCCTATAGGGGATATAAAAGGCACAGAATTTGCAACCGGTTATACATATATTGGTGTAATTTACATTTCGGTCTACCACAAAGGTTACTATGGGGTTGGGATGAAACCTTTTTTTGACCACGTTTGCCATATACCCCAAGAGGTTTAAATCGGCGGATTTTAAAAGTATAAACCCTTCCTCAGGTGTAAGTCTTTTACCCTCTATAACTTTTTGGGTTATTTTCGTTAAACTATCCTGTAAAAGCATAGCCTCAATTTTAGTTACCGCTATTTTACAAAAATTATGCTAAGTTGGAAAAGAGCTTAAATATACACCTTCAAGTAAAGTAATTTTTGGATGAAAAAAAACAACCGTTTTGTTATTTGGGGTAGAAATCCGATAATAGAAGCCCTAAGGGCAAACCGCAGATTGGAAAAGATTTATATAGCCCACGATAGCAACCCTCCAAAGGAGCTTTTAAACCTCGCCAAAAAGAGGGGGGTTAAGCTTCAAAGAATCCCCCGCCAAAAGGTGGAGGAGTTGGCCAAAACCAAGAAAACCCAAGGGGTAGTAGCCCTATTATCCCCCATTGAATATTGCGACGAAGAGGAATTATTTAAGGAAACCATTGAGAAAAAGGGCTTCTTTGTTGTTTTAGACCACATTACCGACCCCCAAAATGTGGGAAACATTATCCGAACCACCGAACTCTTTGGGGGTATAGGAGTTTTACTTCCCAAAGATAGGAGTAGCCCTCTAAACGAGACGGTGGTTAAGGCTTCTTCGGGAGCAATTTTTCACCTCAAAGTTTCTAAAGTCCCTTCCCTCCAGAGGGCCTTGAGAAATTTTAAAAAGATGGGAGGATGGGTGGTAGCGGTTGAAACGGGGGGGAAAGATATCCGAGAGATAGACTTTCCCTTTCCTTTGGCGGTTGTAGTGGGGGCGGAAGGCGAAGGAGTTTCCAAAAGCGTTTTAGAAGTTAGCGATATAGTAGCAACTATACCGACGGTGGGAAAGATTCCCTCCCTCAACGTAGGAAGTGCCACCGCTATAGCCCTTTGGGAAGTTTTCAAACAAAAACAACCTAAGTAGGATTGTTTTATTTTTTAATGACTCCTTTCGTTCCCGTTAATTACTCCCCTAGCGAGTGGGAAGTGGTAATAGTCGGCGACGGTATTGCGGGGCTTTCATGTGCCTTACTTTTGGCCGAAAGCGGTATAAAACCTTTGGTGGTCACCCGTGGAAAGGGAAACACCTACCTATCGCAGGGAGGGATAGCCGCGGTAGCTTTAAAGGACGATAGCCCCTACTTACACTACTTGGACACCCTAAGGGCGGGGAGACTTTTAAACGACCCTTTGGCTGTAAAAATTGCGGTATACGAAGGGCAGAGGGCTATTTTGAAATTAACCCAGTGGGGGGTAGATTTTGACAAAAACGATACATTTTTCGAGTTGGCATTGGAAGGTGGACACTCCAAAAGGAGGATTTTTAAGGTAAAGGACTACACCGGTAAGGCGATATATGAAAGCCTCCACCGAAAGGCTAAGGAGCTAAAAATTCCTTTCCTAAAAGGGGAATTGGAGGAAATATACACCTCCGGGGGAAAGGTTGCAGGTGCATTGGTAAAAACCGAAAAAGGGTTTGAAGTTTTAAACTTCAAGGTGCTCGTTTTGGCGGTGGGAGGGGCTTGCAGTCTCTACTTAAAGAATACAAACATTCAATCTATAGGAGGGGAAACTTTGGGAACCGCCCTTTGGGCGGGAGCAAAACTTATAGATACGGAATTTATTCAGTTTCACCCCACCGTTTTAAAAGGGACCAAATACCTAATTTCCGAAGCGGTAAGGGGTGAGGGGGCTATCTTGGTAAACGAAGATGGGGAAAGATTTGTAAACGAGCTTGCACCCCGCGACGAGGTAGCCCGCGCCATATACTCCCAAATTAAAAAAGGCAAAAGTGTATTTTTGGACTTCAGACCTTTAACGGAAAGAGGTATAAAGATAGAGGAAAGGTTTCCCCAAATATGGGGTATTTTGAGGGAATGCGGTTTTAATCCTTACGAGCAAGCCATTCCGATAGAACCCTCGGCCCACTACTTTATAGGCGGTATAGCGGTTGATACCTACGGGAGGACATCCGTTGAAAACCTTTACGCGGTGGGCGAATGCGCCTGCACTGGAATGCACGGGGCAAATAGGTTGGCTTCCAATTCCCTTTTGGAGGGTGTCGTTTTTGCCCTTAGAACGGCGGAAGATATAGCCCTAAAACTTCCCTTCTTAAGGAAAGAGAAATTAAAGCTCAAACCTACCTACTTCGGAGAGGAGGTGAGGTTAAACCCCCAAGGGGTTATTAAAAAAATCCAAAACCTACTTTGGGAAAGGGTGGGAATAGTCCGAAAAGGTGTGGAGCTAAAGACCGCCCTAAGGGAGTTGGACGAAATTCTCGCCTTTTTGGAAGGAAAAAGAAACCGGTCTTTGGAAGGGAGAAAACTTTTTGACCTAACTTTGGTTGCAAAGGCTATAGTTTTAAACGCTCTAAGAAGGCAAGAGAGCAGGGGTGCCCACTACCGGCAGGATTTCCCCTTTGAAAGGGAGACCTACGGGCGGATGAGGTTTGAAGTTTCCCTGGAGGAAGTTTTAAAAAGTCCCTAAAATCCTTCCCTCTATGTTAGCAATAATAGGTGGAAGCGGGCTTTACAAGGTAGAAGGTTTGGAAGTCTTGCAAGAGCTAGAGGTAAAAACCCCCTTCGGGGAGCCTTCCTCGCCTATTATTAAGGCTAAATACAAAGACTACACCCTCTTTTTCCTCGCCCGCCACGGTAGAAGGCACCAATACCCTCCCCACAAGGTTCCTTACAGGGCCAACGTATGGGCTTTAAAAACCTTGGGAGTCAAATATGTAATAGGTGTAAACGCCGTAGGTGGAATAAATAAATTCCTCAAAGCGGGTGACTTTGTAATAGTAGACCAATTTTTGGACTTTACCAAAGGGCGAACCTACACCTTTTACGAAGGGAAGTTTTCCCCCTCCTGCGAAGGTAAAGGGAAATATGAAAAACTCCTTTTGCAAAAAAAAGTTGTTCACATAGATGTAACCGAGCCCTTTTGCCCCACTATAAGGGGAATTTTAAAGGAGGTCTTAACGGAAAAGGGGTTTCCCTACCACTATGGAGGAACTTATGTGGCGACGGAGGGACCCCGTTTGGAAACCGCCGCGGAAATAAGAATGTTTACCCTATTGGGGTGCGATGTGGTTGGTATGACAATGGTACCCGAAGTGGTTTTGGCTAAAGAACTGGAGATGCACTATGCGGGGCTTTGCGTGGTTACCAATCCCGCCGCCGGTCTAAAGGACGAAAAATTAACTTCGGAAGAGGTTATAAACCTTATGAGACAAAAGGAGGAACAGATAAAGGAGGTAATCCTGCAAACTGCGGAAAGGGTTTACAACAACCGCAACTGGAAATGCCAATGCGAAAGCACCCTCCAAGGGGCGGAGGTATAGCAAACCTTCCTTGTTTTTTTAACATACACTTTTCCCTTTTATGGGAAAAAGGTCCAAAAAACTGATTGCGGACTTTTTTATGTTAATGGCCTTAACCACTGCGGTTAGCTATATTGCCAATCCCACTATTTATGAGCTTATTACCGCGGTAACCCTTAATTTGGTAGCCACCATTTTAAAAATCGGCGCGCGGGGACTGCTCAACGTAGAGTATTTGGCTACCAGTATCGTTGCGGATTTCCATTTAATACCCGCCTTGATAATTCACCAATTGGGAGACGTTGCGGAAGCTACCTCCTTGGTATGGGGTGCGGTGGTTGCCAATATAGTGTCTATAGTGATAATGCTTATAGAAGCCATTCTCGGTAGCCTTTCGGAGGACGAAGAGGAATTTTAACCAATCTCGCTTGGCATTTTTCATCATTCATTCTGTAAATTTCCAAATTACTATATGGACCTTAGAAATTGCAAAAAATTTGCAAAATGGAGGTTGGAAGCGATGAAAAAAGTATTAGCGGTTTTAACAATGGTGGGAACTTCCCTAGCTTGTGGTTTGAACACCGACACCGTAGCCCCCGTTGTGGACAAGCCCGCTGTTGCAACCACCACAGCGGAGGAAAAAACTTTTGTTCCCACTATCGGTGAGAAGTTTCCCCGTGTTGTGGTTAGAACGACCAAAGGAACGATAGTTCTGCCCGATTACTACACCAGTAGGGGCAAGTGGTTTGGTAAAAGGTGTTTTAAAAGTAGGAAAAGAACTAAAAAAACATTTTCCTTTTGATGAAAAAGATGTGAAAGAACATTCAGATGAAATATCTGTTGGATGATTAGGGAATGGTTTTATCTAAAATTTTTAATGTCGTTCTTGCGTAAGCATAAATCTATTTATTAACAAAATACATAATAAATGGCACAACACAATAAACTTGGCGAACTTGGCGAAGAAATGGCATTAAATCATTTAGTCAAAAACAGCTATATTATTGTTGAAAAAAACTGGCGTTTTAAAAAAGCAGAAATTGATATTATTGCACAAAAAGAAGATATTTTAGTTTGCGTTGAGGTTAAAACACGTTCAACCAGTGAATTTGGAGATCCACAAGATTTTGTAGATGCTAAAAAAATTAAATTATTAGTAAAAGCAATGAATCAATATGTAGAATCAAACGATTTAGATGTGGATGTTCGTTTTGATGTTATTGCTATTATTCATAATAAATACCAAACCAAGTTAGAGCATATTGAAGATGCCTTTTTGTATTTTGATTGAAAAATAATTTTGAAGTTTAAAATTAAAATTATTAATAAATTGTTAGTTTGAGCGTAGTCGAGAACAGTTTATGGTAATTGTATTTGTTTATTTAAGAGTAGTGTTTTGAATGCATAATAACCCATCCAAAATAACCAAAGTATCATTGAGACTTAAATATTTGTTTCTCTAATATATAATTAAGAGTTTGTAATAAAAATACAAATTTGGTTTTGATGTTAAATAGGTGTAGTTTTACACCAAAATTATATTATGGGAAGACAAAGTATAACATTTACAAAAAAAAATGATGATTGGTTAAAATCTCAAGTTGATTCGGATGAGTTTACAAGTAAGAGTGAATTAATTAATAGTTTAGTAAGACAAGCAAGAGGTCAAGAAGTAAAGGTAGATTGGATACGCACAAAACTTATTAAAGGTGAAAATAGTGGGTTTACCAGTAAAAATAAAGAAGAAATACTTTCTCTATCAAAACAGATGCTTGAAAATAAATTATGATTTATAAGCTATCTAAAGAGGCAGAATATGATTTAATTAACATACACCATTTTGGAGTTTTTAGGTTTGGTGAAAAACAAGCAGATAAATACTATGATGCTTTCTTTGAACAATTTGAAGTTATTT
>DTXZ01000002.1 GCA_012962155.1 Aquificales bacterium | reverse complement strand
TTTTTATTAAACCCAAAAGGTGTTTAAGTTGCAAACTAAACTAAAGACTATGCCCGAAAACTACTCCCCCAACGATTTGGAAAAACTCAAAAAAATACAAACCGAATGTGGGAAAAAGGTAAAGGAGGAAGACCTTATAAGTTTGGAGAAAGTCCGTTACATTGGGGGTATGGATTTAACCTTTAAAGACCTAAAACGAAACCCTACCGATGCCCTAGCTTCCCTCGTGGTGGTAGATATTTTCACCTTCAAACCCGTTGAGGTTGTAATAATCGAAACCAAAGTTGAGTTTCCCTACATCCCAACCTTTTTAGCCTTTAGGGAGCTTCCCGCCCTTTTAGAGGTTTACGACAAATCCCACATAAAACCCGAGGTCTTTTTCATTGACGGACAGGGAAAAATGCACCCCCGAAGGTGTGGAATTGCCTCCCACTTTGGGGTTGAAACCAACACAATTACCGTAGGTATCGCCAAATCCCACCTTTACGGGAAATTTACCCTTCCCTGCCCCCGTAGGGGGTGTCTCTCCTACGTAAGGGACGGAAAGGAAGTTTTAGGGGTTGCAATCAGAACGAAAACCAACACCCACCCCGTTTTTGTTTCGGTGGGAAACAATATTTCCCTCCCTTCGGCGGTGAAGCTAGTATTAAAAACCTCCCGATACCGAATTCCCGAACCGACCCGTTTGGCGCACAACGTATTGCAGAGAAAACGAAAAGAGCTGGGCTGGTAAACTATCCCCCCTATGGCGGAAAAATTGCTAATTGCGGGCAACTGGAAGATGCATAAAACCCCTGCCCAAACGGAGGAATTTTTTAAAGAATTCCTACCCCTGATTGAGGGTATAAATAACGTGGAAATCCTTATATGTCCGCCTTTTGTAAGTATTCCTTCCGCGGTGGAAGCTACAAATAATTCTTATGTAAAGATAGGCGCCCAAAATTGTTACTTTGAAAAAGAGGGGAGCTTCACCGGGGAGGTTTCTCCCGTAATGCTTAAAGAGGTGGGGTGTAAATACGTTATTATCGGACACAGCGAAAGGCGGCACCTTTTTGGCGAAAGCGACGAGCTTATAAACAAAAAGGTTATTTCCGCCTTAGAGGAAGGTTTAAAGGTAATCCTCTGTGTCGGAGAAACCTTGCAAGAACGGGAAAGCGGACTCACCTTTACCGTAGTTGAAACCCAGCTAAAGCTGGGACTTAGCGGGGTTGAAGATAACTTGGATAGGATAGAAATCGCCTACGAGCCGGTTTGGGCTATAGGAACAGGCGTTCCCGCCCAACCCGAAGAAGCACAAGAGGTTCACCGATTTATATACCAAAAACTGGGGGAGTTAAACCCCAAAAAGGCGGATCAAGTTAGAGTTTTATACGGCGGTAGCGTAAAGCCTTCCAACGCGGAGGCTATTTTAAGCCAACCTCACATCAAAGGTGTACTGGTTGGAGGGGCATCTTTAAAACCTGACAGTTTTGCCCAAATAGTGAGGATAGGTTCCCAGCTTTCGGGGTAATCTATTTATTAATCCCGAGGAGGTTGAATTATGTTTGGACCCTTCAGCGGTTGGGAAATACTTATTATCCTCCTTATAGTTCTCCTGATATTTGGACCCGGAAGGCTCGGAGAGTTGGGGAAATCACTCGGTGAAGGCATAAGGAATTTTAAAAAAGCTATAAGCGGGGAGGAAGAACCAAAAATCCAAAACAAGGAGAAGGAAGAGACCAAAAATCCCTAAGGTTTTCCGTTTTCTCTCCAATCTTTAAAATGTTCAACCTTTGATGATACCCAGATATACCCGTCCCCGAATGGGGAAAGTCTGGAGTGAGGTTAGCAAATTCCAAAAATGGTTGGATGTTGAAATAGCGGTTTGCGAGGCTTGGGCCGAGCTGGGAAAAATTCCCAAAGCGGCGGTGGAGAAGATAAAGGAAAAAACCTATGTAGATGAAAAGGTAGTGGAAAGAATTAAGGAAATAGAAAAGGTTTACAAACACGACGTTTTGGCCTTCGTTACAGCAATAAAGGAGTTGGCGGGTGAAGAAGGTAAATACATTCACTTGGGACTTACCTCTTCCGACGTCATAGACACCGCCCTTGCCCTATTAATGAGGGATGCCTTGGACCTTCTGATAGAGGACACTCGGGAGCTTTTGGAAGTTCTTAGAAAAAGGGCTTTGGAGCACAAAGATACCGTCATAATAGGGAGAACCCACGGGGTTCACGCGGAACCGATGACTTTGGGACTCAAATTCGCCCTGTGGTATGAGGAGATGAAGAGGAACCTAGAGCGCATAAAGAGGGCCAGGGAGGTGGTCTCCTACGGAAAGATAAGCGGGGCGGTTGGAACTTACTCCAACGTTTTGCCCGAGGTGGAGAAAATAGCCCTCTCCAAATTGGGTTTAAAGGTTGAACCCGTTTCCAACCAGGTTGTTCAAAGGGATAGGCACGCGGAATTTATTTGGGCTACCGCGGTAGTCGCCTCCTCCTTAGAAAAGTTTGCGATTGAAATAAGGCACCTGCAAAGGACGGAAGTTTTGGAAGCCCAAGAACCCTTTACCAAAGGGCAGAGGGGAAGTTCCGCAATGCCCCACAAGAAAAATCCGATACACAGCGAACGGATTACCGGTTTAGCCCGTTACGTAAGGAGCAATATAATTCCCGCCTTGGAAAATATCGCCCTTTGGCATGAGAGAGATATATCTCACTCTTCGGTGGAGAGGATTATTTTGCCCGACAATTCTATAGCTTTGGACTATATGTTACATCTCTTTAAAGAAATAATGGAAGGCTTGGTGGTTTACCCCAAAAATATGAAGCGGAATATGGAACTCTCCAAAGGATTATTTTTCTCTTCCAAAGTTTTGGCGAGGTTGCAGGAAAAGGGCGTAGATAGGGACAAAGCCTACGATATGGTTCAAAGGTGCGCAATGAGGGCTTGGGAAGAAAAGGAACTGGACTTTAAAACCGCCCTCCTTCGGGACAAAGAGGTAACCCAATACCTGAGTGAGGAGGAGATTAACCAAATATTCCAAATAGAGGAGTTCATAAAACATAGGGATGTCATCTTTAAGAGGGTTTTTGGGGAAGCCTAACCCCTTCGGAGAACTCTATGCCCTTTTTACTCCTTTTATTTATCCTAAGTTTTACCTCGGGGGCTACGGAGGTTAAATATAACTACCTTCCAGCAAGGAATAATCTTTCGGTCCTCAAACCGCGGGAACTTGAGCTCGTTGCGAAGGAAATTTACGGTATAAAGGCGGTTCGTTGCCAAGAAAATTTTTGCCAAATAGAGCTTTTTCCCCTGCTCGTAGATTACTCACTGGAGGGTTTTTCCATTTTTTCCCTCCCCAAACTGGAAAAGTATTTGGGTTTGCAAACCTTTTACCGTTATTCGGAACCGAGGCTCAGCTCGGTTGCGGAGAACATAACTTTTTTTCTAAAAAATAGAGGTTATCTGGACGCTTCGGTTAAAAGCATCCTTTTTGTGTCTAAAGAGGGTTTTGCAAAGCTAAACCTATACGGAAAGGAAGGAAACCTCTACTTTTGGGGCGGTTTCGACTTTGAAGGGAACAAGTGTTTTTCTCAAAAAGAGTTTTACAGGGCTTACCAAAAACCCTTTGGAACTCCCTTCTCCTATATAGACCTCTACAACGCCTTAGATATCGCCCATAAACTATGTAGAAAGAAAAGTTCCTACAAAAGTTTCGTTTACTACAGAGAACCCCCAAGGGTGGAAAAGAAAAACCTTATACACTTTGCACGGAAAAATTTAAGGGAAACCCCATTTCTGTTTATAAATTTCCTCTCAAACTACCTGGACATATTGATAGAAAATCCCATAGCGGGTGTTAAGTTTCTCTTTTCCACCCGTAAAGCGGTTTATCCAAAGTTGGTAATACAAATAGAGGAAAAAACCTTAAAGCTGGAAATAGAAGGGGCGAATAAAATTCCAAAAAAGGTGTTGGTTGAGAAGATAAAAGAATTCACGCGAAGTTTACCCTTTTTTTCAACCTTAAATTTACAGAATTTTTTGTTAAACCTTTATCACTCCAAGGGTTTTTTTGATGTTAAGATTGAACTTTTACGGAAAGACAACCTCTTAAAAATAAGAATATCGGAAGGTAAGCGTTACAAGCTTGAGGTTAGAGTTTACCCGAATTTAAAAAATTTAAAACTTCCTAAGGAAAAGTTTTATTCCAAAGAAGTTGAAAAGAAACTGGTTAAATTGGTGGAAAACTACTTGAGAAAGGAAAAATACCTTTACGAAGGTATTAAGATTTATAGGGAAATAAACAAAGAAAGGGGTAGAGTGGTTTTAACCCTTTTTGTGATAAACCCCCGAAAGGTGGAAATAAGCCAAAACTTCCATATTGCGGTCAAGAACAGGAATCTAAAGAAATTTATAGAGGAGAAATTGGAAGAGATAGACTCCTATAAGGTGGTAGCCGAAGAAAACTACCGAAAAGAGGTCCAAGATTCTTTAAAGAACCTTTTGGTGGAGTTCGGTTGCGAATCTCCCGGAGTTTCCCTAAAAAGGGAGGAAACGGAAAAAGGTATAAAACTTATTTGGAAAATCTATTGCCCTTCGGTAAAGAAATTCGGAAAGACCGTTTTCTGGATTGAGGGAAGAATAAAACAAAGGGAGTTGGAATATATGATAAAAAACTTTGAAGGTAAAAGA
>DTXZ01000001.1 GCA_012962155.1 Aquificales bacterium | reverse complement strand
CTCTGTACTTATGATCGCTGGACTTGAAGGAATTAAAAAAGGTGGTTACTCTAGCTTAGTAGGTCCATTTAACGAAGATTTATTTGAGCTTACTCGTGAAGAGATTGACTTGGGATGAAAAAATGGCTTTGGCTTGGAAAAGATTTTTACCCCCAGCCAGACCTTCTTTGGCTGAGTTAAAAATCTATGAGAAATATATAAAGTCTCTTCTAAAGAAGGATAAAGAAGTTCTAATTTTAGGGCTTACTCCGGAATTTCGTGATTTGATTCTAAAATATCAAGGAAGTCCCGTTTGTTTAGATACCAATCCCCGGATTTATCAAGCTCTAACTCGGTTGCTGAAGAGAAAAGGAAAAGAAAAACTTATTGAGGAAAAGGAGAAGGGCTACAACCTTTTTAGGGAAAGGTTGGGGCAGATAGATAGAAAACTTAAAGCGGTTAGAGAGAAAAGAGAGGAACTTTCAAGGGAGCTTTTGAAATTGGAAGCCAAGCTCCAACTTTCGGAAAATGGGGCGGTTGAATTTTTAAAAAGGAATGTAAAAGGCGTTTACGGAACGGTTGCCGAACTTATAAGGGTTGGGGAAGAGAAATACCTTACCGCGGTGGAGATAGCGGGAGGAAACCGACTCCGCCATGTGGTTGTAGAAAACGAGGAGACCGCCAAAAGGTGTATAGGACTTTTAAAAGAACACAACTTGGGAAGGATAACCTTTATACCCATAAACCGAATAAGGGCGACTTCTCCTACATTCCTACCCCGCGTTAGGGGGGTAATAGATTTCGTCTATAGGTTGGTGGATTTTGACCCCCACTTTGAAAAGGCGGTTTTGTATGTTTTCGGAGACACCATACTGGTAGAGGACTTTGAAGCGGCCAAAAGGCTCGGAATAGGAACCTACCGGATGGTAACCCTTGAGGGGGAACTCTTTGAAAAGGGTGGGACCATTACCGGTGGAACGGTAAAAAACCAAAACCTTTTGAGGGAAGGCTTCCTAAAATCCCGTATAGAGGAGCTCAGACAAGAGGTAACCTATTTAGAAAAAAGGGAAGAAAAACTTTTAAGGGAGAGAGAAAAACTTAAGGAGAAACTCTGGGAGGAAGAGGGAACGATAAACTATGCGAGGAGGAAACTTAGGGAGTTGGAGAACGAACAAACTAACGCTTTGGAAAGACTAAAGAAATTGGAGGAAAGAATCGCCAAAGGTGAGGAATATTTAAAGTTCCTTAAAAAGGAACTGAAGGAAAAGGACGAGAAGGCAGAAACCCTCCAAGAGGAGATAGTCTCACTCCGAGAGGAAATAGAAAGGGTAAACAGCAAGAGGGAAGAATACCTTAAAACGGTCTCCCAAAGCGGTTTGGAAGATATAAAGACCCGACGGAACGGGCTTTTGAAAGAGATATCAACCCTAAAGGGGGAGATCCAAAGGCTGGAAAAAACCCTAATAGCCCTTCAGAAGGAGGAGGAAAACCTAAAGGGTAAAATAGGTGAAATCCAAAAAACGATAGAGGAAAAGGGTCAAGAGATAGAAAAGACAAAACTTCTTATAGAGGAGAAAAAGCAAAAGCTTGGGAAAGTGAGGGAGGAATTTAAAAAGACGGGGGAAAACATTTCAAAACTGATAGAAAGAAGGGAACTTTTAAAGGGGGAAAGGGATAGGTTAAAGGGAGATTTGGCTCTCTTAGAGGCAAAAGGCGAAAAGCTATCCCGCGAAAGGGAAAAGTTACTGATGGAACTAACCCGCCTTAAGGAGAATATGGAAAACCTCCTAAATTCCTTGGGTGGAAAGCCACTGGAAGAACCCAAGGAGGAGACCTCTCTATTGAAAAAGCTTTTGACGGAGATTGAAAACCGTTTGTCCGCTTTGGGCAACGTAAACTTCCGTGCCGAGGAGGAATACGGGGAAGTTTTTAAACGTTTTAGGGAATACGGGGAAAAATACCAAACCCTTGAGAGGGAGAAGAAGGCCCTTATAGAGTTTATAGGGGAGATAGAGAAGAAAAAGGAGAGGATTTTTAAGGCAACCTTTAACGCGATAAATAAAAACTTCAAGGAAATTTTTGCCTTTCTTTCGCCCGGTGGTAAGGCTTACATGGAGATAGAAAAGCCCCACGACATCTTCTCGGGAGGGCTAAATATGTTTGTCAAACCCCGCGGGAAGGAGGTTAAATACCTTGAGGCTATGTCCGGCGGAGAGAAAACCCTCGCCGCACTGTCGCTTATATTTGCTTTACAGAGATACAAACCGGCGCCTTTCTACTACTTTGATGAGGTAGATGCCCACTTGGACGAGGTAAATGCGGTAAGGGTGGGAGAACTTATAAAGGAATACTCCAAGCGGGCGCAGTTTATAGTGGTAACGCTCCGCGAAAGCGTGGCGTATCTCGCGGATAAACTGATAGGGGTTACCTCTCGGGGAGGGGTTTCGGAAGTTTACCCGTTTGACCCCTCAAAGTTGGAAAAATAGAAAGGGGAAAAGTTACCCCTTCCTTTCGGTTTCTACCGAAACTTCGGGAAAACCGAAAACCCCGAAAGGCCAAAGGGCTGAACTAAACCAGGTATCGAGGACATCCTCTTCCCACCTTAGGTGGTAACTTCCACACTTTCTACACTTTAGGGGCACTAAATATTTAACCTCCTCCACCAAATCGGGAATGGCGGCGTATCTGTCGCTTACCTTTTGGAAGAATATCCTGTTGTTTTTGCAACCCCCAGCGGTTGTATGGGCTTCAAGCCATTCTTTGAGAGTTTTTACACTTTCAAAAACCTCTTGGCGTTTTATTCCGTTTAAAACCTTTTCGTATACATAGGTAAGGAGGTCTCCCTTTTCTTTGTAAGCCCTGTAAAGTTCCTCCGCGGAAAACTCTTCACCCACGAGGTTGTTGTAGTAAAGCATGTAGACCGCATGGGGAACAAATCCCACTATCTCCTTCCCTATCCGTTTCAGCAAGGGAATCCTTACAAAGGTTTTATCCACAAGCTCCCTGAGGAGTTTTTCATCCTTTAGAAACTCCAAAGGTTGGAGGAAGACAAATTTTTCATAAAATTGGGCGTTAGATAGTTCGGGGTGAACGAAGTTGGGACTTTTTAGGTAGCTTATCACCTCGTCGCTGGAAAATATCTGTCCGATTTTTTGGTTGGCATACATATTGAAGATGAGTTTTTCCAAGTAATCTCGGAAGCTCCTTTCGGAGTAAACATTCTCGCTTCCACACTTTTGGCAATACCAAACGGGGATGCGGTGCCCCCACCAAATTTGGCGGGAAATACACCAATCCCGTAGGTTATCCATCCAATGGAGGTAATGTTTTTTCCAAAAATCGGGAACAAATCTTATAACCTCTTTTTCAACCACTTCGGTGGCGGGTTTTCTAATCCTATCGTCGGAAGTTTTTACAAACCATTGGAGTGACACCATAGGTTCCACAACGGTTTTACAGCGGTAGCAGTGACCCACCGAGTGGACTATCTCCTCTTCCTTCTCCAAAAGTCGGAGCTCTTTCAGTTTTTCCACAACCTTTTGGCGGGCTTCAAAGCGTTCCAATCCTTGGAATTCCCCCGCATTTTTATTCATATGGGCGGTTTCATCCATAACCGCAACCATAGGTAGATTGTGTCTTTTTCCTATTTCAAAGTCGTTGGGGTCGTGGGCGGGGGTAACTTTGACCGCACCGGTTCCAAAGTCCATTTTAACCGCCTTGTCCGCAATTACGGGTATAAGGTTATCCACCTCCTTACCTTCGAGGTCGTAACGCTTCCACTCTACGAGGGGTAGCTTTAATTTCTTTCCTACGAGGTGTTTGTAGCGGGGGTCTTCGGGGTGAACCGCTACCGCGGTATCTCCCAATAGGGTTTCGGGACGGGTGGTTGCTACGGTTAGATATTCACCCGTTTCTTGCCCGCTTTCGTCCACTACGGGATACCTTATATACCAGAGTTTTCCCTTTTCCTCTTCGTGTTCTACCTCAAGGTCGGAAAGGGCGGTTAGGTCTTTGGGGCACCAATTGACTATATATCTACCCCTGTAAATAAGCCCATCTTCGTATAGGCGGTGAAACACCTCCCTCACCGCCCGGGAAAAGCCTTCGTCCATGGTAAAGCGTTCCCTTTCCCAATCCACGCTACCGCCGAGAAACTGTAATTGGGTTTTTATGGAATTTCGGGAAATGGGAACCCATTCCCAAATCTTTTTGAGCATACCCTCCCTTCCGAGGTCAAAACGGGTTTTTCCTTCCTGTTTAAGCTGTTTCTCCACTACGTATTGTGTGGCTATTCCCGCATGGTCAAAACCGGGAACCCAAACCACATCGTAGCCTTCCATACGCTTATAACGGGCGACTATATCTTGAATGGTTATATTCCAAGCGTGTCCCAAATGAAGCGATCCGGTCACGTTGGGAGGGGGTTGAACCATAGAAAACTTTTTTTCCTTTCGGGGATTTTCAACGTGGTAAAGTTTCTCTATTAACCAGTATTCCCTCCACTTTTTTTCTATCTCTTCGGGATTATAGTGTTTGGGGAGGTTTTCCCTATTTTCAGGCATAAAGGGAAATTTTAACCCTCCAGTTGGACTCTGGCGGGAAGCCCGGGTTTCCCGTCACTCCCCAAGGGGAATATCTGAATATATTTTAACTCCTTATCGGATTTAATTTTTAAGGTGTTTTGGGTTAATTTGATAAAATCACCTTTGTTTGTTACCAAAAGGCAATCTTCAAAATTTCCTCTCCAAGCGATGGCCACTTCCCCTTTAGTTTTTTTCACCTTAAAATGGGTAAAAAGGGGGAATTCCTTCCAAATGAAGTTTATTTTTTCTTTTAAGATACTTCCGTTGTTTTCTATTACCCTAAATATTTCCCCGTTTTGTTTTATAAAAACCTCTACCCTTAGGGTAAACCCCAGAAAGGGAAAAAACATAATGGGTATTAATAAACTTTTAAACCCCATTTTGTAGACCCTTTTACCAAAAAGATCCCTCTATATGCGTTTTTGCATCTTTTAAATAATTTTGTCCCCGCCCATTTGTAGGAGTCTTTGAGCTAATTTTTTTCCTAGTTCTATGGCTTGGAGGGCGTGTCCCTCCAGTTTTGCTTTTAAGAATCTTTCCCCCCGGGGGTCGGAAACAAAGCCTTCTATCGACATAGACCCGTCGTAATTTACCACTGCCAAAGCCCCTATGGGAACTTGACACCCCCCTCCCAGGGTTTTTAAAAATTCTCTCTCCGCCAGGGCTTCCGCTTCCGAAGAAGGTTCGTTTACGCTCTCCCTTAAAAATTCTATTAGCTCGGTGTCATCTTCCCTCGTTTCAACCGCAATAATACCTTGTCCCACCGCGGGAATAAAGTAGTCCAAAACTTCTCCAATTTTGTCTCCTAATCCGAGTCTTTCAAGGGAACTCTGCGCCAAGATTATGGCGTCGTAAAGACCTTCTTCCAACTTTTTAAGGCGGGTATCCACATTCCCCCTTATATCTTTTACCTCCAAATCGGGGCGGATTTTTTTTACCTGAACCTTTCTACGGAGGGAGGATGTTCCTATAACCGCACCCGAAGGCAGTTCCTTAAGCCTTTTGCCATTGCGGGATATAAGGGCGTCAAAGGGGTAGTCCCTTTGGCTATAGGCGGCGATTGTGAGTCCCGCGGGCAAATCGGTGGGCAAATCCTTAAGGGAGTGAACCGCCAAATCAATATTTTTTTCCAAAAGTTCCTTTTCTATTTCCTTCGTAAAGAGGCCCTTATCCCCCACCTTGGGAAGGGGGAGGTCTAGTATCCGGTCTCCTTTGGTGGTTATGGGAACTATTTCAATCTCCAAAGAGGGGTCAAAAAGCCTAATAAGGTGAACCACATAGCGAGTTTGCCACATCGCCAATTTACTCTTTCGGGTTCCAACCCTTAGCTTCTTTTGCATAGGGGTTTAATTTTTAACCTTGCTCTTGGTTTTTCTCCTCCCTTTCCAAAATAGGTGTATGCCTAATCCACTCACCCTCGGAGGTGTAGAAGGTAAATTCCGCTATATTTTCCGCGTGGTCGCCCATTCTCTCCAAGTGACGGGCTATAAACAATAGAGGAAATATCTCTCTTAAGTATTCCTGCGGATCTTCAAGGACGTATGTTATAAGTTCCCTTTCAACCGAATGGTAAAGTTCGTCCACAACATTGTCCTTTTCTATCACCTTTTTGGCCAACTCTACGTCTCCGTCAAAAAATGCAGCGGTTGCCATATCAACCATATCCTTAACGGTTTCCGCCATATAGCGGAGCTGAAGGGGTTTTATTTTGAAACCTTCCTGCAACAATTCCAAAATACGGTAAGCTATATTTTCCGCCTCGTCGCCAATCCGTTCGTAATCGCTTACCACCTTATAGGCTCCCATTACAAGACGAAGGTCGGACGCCTCGGGGTGATAGAGGGCTATTATTCTCACACACTTTCTTTCTATCTCCACCTCGTAACTGTCTATTTTGTCGTCCAATTGTATTACCTCTTCCGCCAGCTTACCATTTTGGGTGAAAAGGGCTTCTATCACCTTTGAAATGGAGTTTTCCACCGTGTCGCTCATTTCGTGGAGAAGTTTTTTTAGCTCTCCCAGTTCCTTTTCAAGTCTCCTCTGCATAAGGTTTAAGATATAAAAGCCTTTATACTACTTGCTACCGCAAACATAAACTACACCGTTTTTTCCAACCTTAGCCCAATGGCGAGTTCCCGCGGGGACTTCCACTTTATCTCCCGCCTTAAGTAGGAAACTTCCTTCTTCCGTTCCTATTAGGATTTCTCCTTTTAGTACCCATCTAACTTCGTTATAGGGGTGGATATGCCAATCGTAGAAGGTTTCGGGAGGATCACTCCAAACGTAAAGGTCTTTATAACCCAAATTTCTAAGTATTTTGAAAACCTCACTTTTATCGGTTATTCCCGTTTTTTCTACCGAGGCCATCGCTTATATTTAAGTTAAACAAGATACAAGGAGGTAAAAAATGGTTTTGTCCCTTAATATAGGTTCGACCGGCCCCACCGATGAAAAGCAAAACAAGGTTTGGGACGTAATAATAGTCGGCGGGGGTCCCGCGGGTGTAAGCGGAGCACTTTATACCGCCAGAGGTAATTTGGATACCCTCGTTCTCTACCGCGCGGAAGCGGATGGGGCTTTGGGAATTACCTCCAATATAGAGAACTATCCCGGCGTTCCCGGTCCAATTAGCGGTTACGAGCTTTTAAAACTTATGAGGAAACAGGCAAAAACTTTCGGCGCGGAGTTTGAAAAGGCGACGGTAATAGGAGCCAACCTAAAGGGTGATATAAAAGAAATTTACACCGAAGATGGAAGGGTTTACAAAGGGAAAACCGTTTTAATAGCAACCGGCGCTTTGGAAAGGAGTTCCAAAATTCCCGGAGAAGATAAGTTTTTGGGAAGGGGGGTGTCCTACTGCGCCATATGTGATGCCCACTTTTACCAAGGGAAACCGGTAATAGTTGTGGGCGATAGCGAATACGCCCTGGAAGAAGCGGAACTCCTTTCAAGGTTTGCCTCTAAAGTAACTATGGTAGTCCCCATCAAACGTGTAAAGGCTCCCTCGGAAATGGTTCGCCAAATGGAAGCAAAGGACAACGTGGAGATTCTTTTGGGCAGAAGACCGCTGGAAATAGTCGGTAAGTCTTCGGTAGAAGGGCTTAAGGTAAAATGCCCTTCGGGGGACGAAAGGGTTATTCCCTCCGAGGGTGTATTCGTATTTTTGGGCGGAAGTAAACCCTCGGTAGACTGGCTAAGGGGTCAGGTGGAACTCAACGAAAAAGGTGGGGTTAAGGTTAATCCCGAAACTATGGAAACATCCGTCCCCGGTGTTTTTGCGGCGGGAGACGTGCTGGGACACAGATACAAACAGGCGGTTATAGCGGCGGCGCAAGGGGTTATAGCGGCCCTCAATATAGACAAGTTCTTAAACAATCGGAAAGATGTACAAATCCAATGGTAGACCTATCTTTTGAAAAGAAGGAGGGCTATTGCAAAACCCGATAAGAACCCCGCTTGCTTTATTTTATCAACCTTTTTCAAATAGCGATTTATTAGTTCGGTTAAATAGGTTATATTTTCCTCAATTTGGCCCGAACTCTTCCTTTTGTAAACGGTTGTTCATAGTAAATGGGAAAGTATAAAGGATGGAAAAGGTTGCCCTTAAAGGGGGTTAAGCAATTTCCTCCGCTAAGGCCCTAAGTAGGGAGAGAATTTGTTTCCTCACTTTTTCCGAACTTATACTTTTATAGTAGGTATTAAGCAGGGCCAACTCACTTTCGGGCACTTTATCGTGATTATTATTAAATTCTTTGAGGAAATAATCCAAAGAAACTTCCAGAACTTCCGCAATTCTAATTAGCCTATCAACGGGTATTTTGGATTTCCCCTTCTCGTAGTTTTGAATTTGTTGATAGGTAACGCCTACATATTTTGCTAAATCTTTCTGGGATAAACCTTTTGTGAGTCTTAATTTTCTAATCTTCTCACCTATTTGTCTGTAAATGTCCATTGTCTCCAGTTGTTGCATAAGAGAACAATAAATATAAAAGGTAAAAATAACATATGATTTTCTTTGAAAAATCAAATTTAAATTTCTATTTCAGCGTGACGGGCGGCGTGACACTGAATATTTACCGCCACCGGCAAGGAGGCTATGTGACAGGGATACATTTCAACCTTTACGTCCACCGCGGTAACCTTTCCGCCAAAACCCATGGGCCCCCAACCTATTTTGTTTATCTCGTTTAAAAGCTCTTCCTCCACCTTGGCTATAAGGGGGTTTTCGTGTCTTTTTCCAACGGGACGCAAAAGAGCCTTTTTCGCCAAATAAGCGCAGTATTCAAAGTTACCCCCTATTCCAACCCCGATGACAAAGGGGGGGCAGGCATTTGGACCCGCCAGCTTAACAGTTTCCAAAATAAATTTTTTTACGCCTTCCCAACCGTCCGCGGGTTTTAGCATCGCCAAACGGGAGGTATTTTCCGAGCCGCCTCCCTTGGGAGCGGCGATTATCTTAATTTTATCGCCGGGGACTATTTCGTAGTGAATTACCGGAGGGGTGTTGTCTCCCGTATTTTTCCTTTCAAAGACGGGGTCCCAAACCATGGAGGCCCTTAAGTAACCTTCCCTGTAAGCCTGGCGAACACCCTCTTCTATTGCTTTGTTCAAATCTCCCCCTACAATCCTTACATCCTGTCCTATTTGAACGAAAACAACCGCCACTCCGGTATCCTGACAATAGGCGACCTTTTCGCTTTTGGCAACATGGGCGTTTTGTAATATGAGATTTAAAACTTCCTTGCCAGCCGGGCTTTCTTCTTTTTCCAAGGCCTTTTTATAAGCATCCTCAACATCTTTTGGAAGTTCGTAGTTGGCTTTTAAAAAAAGGTTTTTAACCGCCTCGGTAATCTCCTTTACGTGAACTTCACGCATAGGGTTATCATTATGGATAATATCAGTTACCCTCAGAGGAGCCAAATTTTTGAAAATCCTCCGGTTTTAGGTTCTCAAGCCACTTTTTAATCTCTTCATGGGTTTGTTCTCTTATATTTTCCCCTTTTGTCTTCTCTTCCGCTATCCCGGGGTCTTTCTTTTCGTTGGCTCCAGAGATATCCTCAATTAAAACTTTAGATTGTTCCATAACGTGGGGGGCTACATAGATGGGAGCACCCGCCCGGAGGGCTATATTTATGGCATCCGAAGGTCGGGAATCGATCTTTTTAACCTCTCCAAGGGGTGTTTTCAAGTATATGGCTGCGTAATAAGTCCCATCCTTTAGGTCGGTAATTTCAACTTTTTCTACTTGGGCGTCCAAATTTTTCAGCATATTCTTTATAAGTTCGTAAGTCAAAGGTCTTTCAAATGAGAGGTTGTTTAAAACCATCATTATTCCCGACGCCTCGGGGGGACCTATCCATATGGGTAAAACCTCTTTGGGATTTTTCTTATTTCTCAAGACAACAATCGGCGACTGGTTAAACGGGTCTAAGGCTATACCCCAAACGTCAACTTCATACATGGCGATATAAATTAGACCTATAACCCGAAAGGATTATGAAAGGGGAAAGAAACTTAACCTTTGTAGTTCTCTATTCCCTTTTTAACCTCTTCAAGGGCTAACTCTCTGTTTTTAAATTCCTTAACTTTGACCCACTTGCCGGGTTCAAGTTCCTTATATCTCTCAAAAAAGTGTTTTATTTTGTTTAATACCGCGGGAGGTAGGTCGGAAATCTCTCCGATATCTTTGTAGGTGGGGTCTATCTTCTCGTGGGGAACGGCTATAACCTTGGTGTCTACACCGCTTTCGTCTTCCATCTCGAGCATACCGATAACGCGCGCCCTTAGGACGCTTCCGACCGCGGCACTCCATTCGCTAACTACCAAAACGTCTACGGGGTCTCCATCGTCCGCCAAGGTGTTGGGAATAAAACCGTAGTTGAAGGGGTAATGCATGGCGGTATAGAGAACCCTATCAACGAAAACCGCCCCGCTCTCTTTATCAAGCTCGTATTTAATGGAGCTCCCTTTGGGTATTTCTACAATAACGTAAATATCTTCGGGAGGATTTTTCCCCGAAGGTATCTTTTTAATGTCCATAAATAGAAACACTATAGCGGAAAATTTTTCCCTATGAATCCCATTTTGGTGGACAAACTTTTAAAAGAATACCTATTGGAGGATATAGGAAGGGTAGACCTCTCGGCGGAAGGGGTGTTCAGGGGCGAAAGGGTTACGGCGGTAATCGTAGCCAAGGAAGAAGGGATTTTGGCCGGTATCCCCTTTGCGTCAAGGGTTTTCCGCCTCTTGGGGAGCGATATAGAAATAAAACCCCTCAAAAGGGAAGGTGATAGATTTAAAGAAGGGGAAACCCTTTTGGTTTTAAACGGAAATGCGAAAACGATACTCATGGGGGAGAGACTTGCCCTCAATATCCTCCAAAGGCTTAGCGGAATAGCTACGAAGACTGCAAGGTTGGTTGAAAAGATAAAAGACCTACCGGTGAGGCTTTTGGATACGCGGAAAACCACACCCGGCTTTAGGCTTTTTGAGAAATACGCGGTAAAGGTTGGTGGGGGGGAAAACCACCGCTTTGCCCTCTACGATATGGTATGATAAAGGACAACCACATAAAGGGATTTTTCCGATCTTCTACCCACTACGGTAATATTCCCTTTGAAAAGTTTTAGTCTTACTTCGCCACTTACATTTTTTGCCAATGT